>JAVRPF010000689.1:0-8899 GCA_032162385.1 Mycobacterium sp. | reverse complement strand
TCCTTCACCCGCCCGCGGAACCACTCACTGAAGACATCGTCGGATGACGTGATGCCCTCCATGGCGGCCGGTATGTCATCGGCCTCCAAGAAGACGACGTCGACAGTCCCGTCAGGCGTCACCTGCTGCCAACACGCATGCCGGGACACCCCGTGCTTCTTCCAGACCGATTCGTATTCTTCCCGGCGGGGACCGTCCATCTCATCCATCCAGTCACGGTCAGCCTGCTCCTTGCCAGGCAGGACCGGAACCACAAAGCCAATTGCAGTCATGATTACCTCCTAGGGTGGTGTATTGGGCGAGCGTATGCCCGTCACCGACGGCTCGGGACGGCATTTGCACTACCCATCCGAGTGCGGCTGACACACCTCGACTGCGGGGCCGAGGCTACCGTCGAGATCCGTTGCGCGGAGGGCCACCAGGTGCCCGCCGACGAGTTGGGCGTGCGTCTGATCAGGCGGCCTCGGCCCGAAACTCCGTGACCCGGCGACGGGTCAGGCCAGCTGCTCGCGAAACTTCCGGGCCTGCGACATCAGCTCCTCTACCCGCGCGCGATCCGCCCGGTTCTCGAAGACGCCGTCCTTCTTGAAGTATGTGCCCACGATCGCGCCGTCGGCGATGTCGAGCTGGGCGGCCACGTTCTCGGCCCGCACGCCCGTGTTCACGAACACCGGCACCGCGCCTGCGGCGGACTTCACCGTGCGTAGCGCGTCGGAGTCCGTCGGCGAGCCTGCGGTCGCCCCGGACACGCAGATCGCGTCGGGCAGCGTCGCGAAGACCGTGGTACGGGTGATGGACGCGAGATCACGGCCTGCCAGATAGATGGCGGACTCGGGGACGATGTTGAAGAACAACTTCACATCCGCACCCCCGACGCGGGCCCGGTGGCGGGCCACCTCGCCGACGTTGGTGTCCCACAGGCCGAAGTCGCTCGCGTACACCCCCGTGAAGATCTCGCGGACGAACTTCGCGCCCGTGGCGACCGCCAGGTCGATCGACGCCCGGCCGTCCCACAGCACGTTGACGCCGTACGGCACCGTGATCTCGGGGAGCAGCTCACCGATGATCCTGGCCATCGTGATCGCGGTGATCGGTTCCGTCTTGGTCAGGTACGGCAGGCTGAACTCGTTGGAGATCATCACGCCGTCGACGGCCCCGGACTGCAGGGCGTCCAGTTCCTCGCGGGCTCGCGCAACGACGGCAGCGATGCCACCCGCGCTGTCGTACGCGGGGTCGCCGGGCAGGGCGGCGAGGTGCAGCATGGCGATGACGGGCTTTCGGACGTTGAAGACCTCGTCGAGCCAGGTGGTGGTCACGGTGTTGCCTTTCTCAGTTATGTTCTCTTGTACGAAGTTTCGCGCTTCAGTCCATGTATGCGCCGCCGTTGACGGCCAGGGCCTCACCGGTGATGAAGCGGGCGTCCCCGGAGAGCAGGAACCCGACCGAGCGCGCCACGTCCTCGGGTTGCTCGAGGCGCCGCAACGGGGTGTCGTCGATCATCATGGCCCGCATACCGTCGGTGGTGGTGCCGCGCAGCTTCGCCTCCCACTCGAGTTCCCTTGATTGCATGGGGGTCTCGACGTAGCCGGGACACACGCAGTTGACCGTGATGCCGTGCTCGCCGAGTTCGTAGGCCATCGCCTGGGTGAGGCCGACGACACCGAACTTCGACGCCACGTAGTCCGACAGGAAGGGCACCCGGCCCTGCTTGCCTGCCATCGACGCGGTGTTGACGATCGCGCCCGCCGTGCCATTGCGCACCATGGCGCGGGCGGCGGCCTGCCCGCACACGAACACGCCCTTGAGATTGACGTCCATCGTCTGGTCGTAGCGCTCGATCGATGCGTCGAGGAAGCGGTGCATGAACGAGATGCCTGCGTTGCTGACCCAGGCGTCCAGACCGAGTCGGTCGGCGACGTCGTCGGCTACCGACGTTGCGTCGGCTGGCGAACTGACGTTCAGCACCGCTGACTCGTGCTGGTCGCCGGTTCCCGCAGGCAGTGTCGCCGCGACGGCACGCGCGGCGTCGCCGTCGACGTCGGTGACGACGACCTGCCATTCCCGTTCGGCGAGCGTCAAAGCGATGGCCCGGCCGATACCCGAACCCGCGCCGGTAATCACCACTGTCTTCATCTGTGAACTCGGTTTCCTATCCGTTGCTTGCGCCAACGAGACGTTGGCCGGTCTGTGTGTCGAACACGTGGCAGGAACCCGGTCGGGCCGCCAATGTGACCCTGGCGCCCTCGGTGATGCCCGAGAGCCGGGACGCCTCGACGACAGTGGTGAGTACGGTCCCGCGGGCGTCGATGGTGACGATCGCCCGTGGGCCGAGCAGTTCGACCAGCTTCACCTTGGCGTCGGAGTCGTCGGCCGGGGTGGGCACCAGGTCATCGGGTCGGACCCCGAGCGTGATCGGGCCGCCCGCGTCCACCCGCTCGGCCGTGAGCGTGAATCCATTTGGCAGGGTGAAGGTCTCACCGCTGAGCTCGCCGTCGATCAGGTTCATCTTCGGGCTTCCGACGAATTCCGCGACGAACGTGTCTCTCGGGGCGTCGTATACCTCGAGCGGTGTACCCTTTTGTGCGGTTCGTCCGTCGCGCATCACCACCATGCGGTCCGACAACGTCATCGCCTCCTCCTGGTCGTGCGTGACGTACAGGCAGGTGATGCCGAGCCTGCGCTGGATCTGTAACAGCTCGGTGCGGGTCTCGACGCGCAGTTTTGCGTCGAGGTTGCTCAGCGGCTCGTCGAACAGAAAGACCGACGGCTGTCGGATGATGGCGCGGCCGATGGCGACCCGCTGCTGCTGACCGCCGCTGAGATCCTTCGGCTTGCGCCCGAGTAGCCCTGCCAGACCCAGAGATTCGGCCACCTCGTCAGCCCGCTTGAGTGCGGCCGCACGCGGCACCTTGGTGGCCCGGAGCGGAAAGGCGATGTTCTCCCGAACGGTGAGATGCGGGTAGAGCGCGTAGTTCTGGAAGACCATCGCCACATCGCGATCGCGCGGCTGCAGCGCGGTGACGTCCCGGTCGCCGATCGTGATGGTGCCGGACGTGGTGGACTCGAGGCCGGCGAGCATGCGCAGCGACGTCGACTTGCCGCAGCCAGACGGACCGACGAGAACGGTGAACGACCCGTCGGGTAGTTCCAGGTTCAGATCGCAGACCACCGACGTCGAGCGAAAGGACTTGTTCACCCCGGAGAATCGGACAGTTGCCATATGTGCTGAGCCACCAATCTTTCTAGAACTTCACTGCGCCGCCGCTGATGCCCTGCACCAGCCTGCGCTGAATGAAGAAACTCGCGATGACGACGGGGACGACGGCAATCAGGATGGCCGCGCTCATCGAGCCGATCTGCACGCCGCGGAACGTGTTGAAGCCGGCAATCGCCACGGGCAGGATGGCTGCCTTGCCGGGCGCCAGGATCAGGCCGTAGAAGAGATCGTTCCAGGACAGCGTGAAGCCGAAGATGGCCGCCGCGCCCATGCCAGGAAACACCTGGGGGAGCACCACCAACCGGAACGCGGCGAAGCGCGTGAAGCCGTCCACCTGAGCCTGCTCCTCGAGCGACCGGGGGACGGCCTCGAAGAACCCGATCAGGAACCACGTCACCACGGGCAGAACGAAACTCAGGTGCGCGAAGATCACCGGGATCAGCGTGTCGTTGAGCCGCAGGGCGTAGGCCATGGTCAGGAACGGGAACACCAGCACCGCCGGCGGGAGCACCTGCGCGGCCAGCATGCCGAACCTGGTCGCGGTGCCACCGGCCCGGAAGCGGGCGATGGCGTAGGCGCCCATGCTGCCGACCACCATGCTGATGCCGACGGTGGTGAGCGCAACGATGGCACTGCGCCCCGCCGCCTCGAGAATCCCCGAGGACAGCACGTTGCGCCAGGCGGCCAACGTGGGTGCGAAGGACAGTAGGAACGGATCATTCAGCTGCTCTGGACTTTTCAAGCTGGCCAGGGCGATCCACGTCACCGGGAACAGCACCGAGATGCCTGCCGCCCAGAGCAAGGCCACGCGGCAGATGGTCAACGCCAGTGAGTTCCTCATGACTGCTTGGCCTTCTCCATCCGGCGGAACGCGATGACGATGATCGTCAACACGACCACCAGCACCACGAACGCCATGGACGACGCCGACCCGAGGCGGAAGAACTGAATTCCGGTCTGGTACACGAAGTACTGCAGTGTCTGCGTCTCGGTGCCCGGTCCGCCGCGGGTGGTCGCGAAGACGTACTCGAACACCTTCATGGCGTCCAGACAGCGCAGCAGAATCGCCACGACGAGCACCGGCGCCAACAGGGGAAGCGTCACCCTCCGCAACACGTACCAGCCGCCCGCGCCGTCGACCCTGGCCGCGTCGAGCGGCTCCTTGGGGATGGACTCGAGACCCGCGAGCAGCAGCAGCACCATGAACGGGGTCCACTGCCAGACGTCGATGAAGGCGATGGTGAACAGGGCGCGCCCAGGTCCGAAGAAGTCGTAGTCGACGCCGATGGCGTGCAACAGGTGCGGGATGGCGCCGATCTGGTCGTTGAGCAGGAAGCGGAAGATCAACCCGACGGCGATGGGCGTGATGAACATGGGCGCCAGCAGCATCGAACGCGTGAGATCGCTTGCCCACCGCTGCTTTTGCAAGGCCAGCGCGATCGCCAGACCGATCAGCAGTTCCAACCCGACCGCAACGCCGACGAAGATCGCCGTCGTGCCGAACGCCTGCCAGAATTCGCCGTCCTGCAAGGTGGCGACGTAGTTGTCCGGGCCAACGAGTCGGGGTGTGCCGTGACTGGTCAGCTTGTAGTCGGTGACGCTCAAATAGAACGCATAGCAGAGGGGGAAACCGACCACCCCGACGAAAAGCGCAATGAGGGGGCCGACCATGCCGTGTTTGAACTTCACGGTCGGCATTGCTCCTTCGTGGGGTGGTCGGTTTCATATGGGATAGCCCGGGGGGGACGGGCTAACCTTGGATCTTCTCGGCGGCCGCCTGCGCGGCGGCCAGCGCGTCGTCGACGCTCTTGGTGCCTGCGACGGCCTCGTTGAGCTCCGTGCCGACGGCCTGGATCATCTCCTCGCCGTTGGGCCCCTGACTCAGCGGCGAGGCATTGCCGAGCATCTGCTCGACCGTCTTGTAGTAGTCGGCGCCGAGCGGGCCGTTCAGCACGGCCGGATCCTGCAGAGTGCTCAGCCGGATCGCGGCGCCACCCTTCTCGACGCGCTGCACGTCGTGCGCCTTGGAGGTCAGCCACGACGCGAACGCCCATGCCGCGTCGGAGGCTCCGGAGTTGGTCGGGATGGCCCAGCTCCACGAGCCGAGCACCTGCTTGCCGCCGGGGATCGGGGCCAGCGTGTACTTGCCCGCAGAGGGGCCCGAGCCGGGCTCGTTGAGTGCGGGCAGGTTCCAGTTGTAGCTGATCATCGACGCGGCCTGATCGCTGGACACGGATCGGAACGCCTCGTCGAACGCCCAGTTCAGACTGTTCGGCGGTGCGGCGGTCTTGTACGTGTCGATGTACGCGTTCAGGGCCCGCTTTGCCTGCGGGGTGTTCAGCGTGGGCTTGCCGTTGGCGTCGTAGATCGAACCGCCCGCGGCGAACAGCCAGTTGCCCCACTCCTCGAAGATCTTGTAGCCCCGCTGCGGCTGCATCGCGATGCCCGCGCGGTCGCCGACCTTCAACGCCTTCGAGGTGCTGACCAACTCGTCGAGGTTCTTGGGCACCTCCAGCTTGGCCTGCGCCAGATCGTCGGTGTTGTAGAGGTATCCGAGCGCGTAGTTGTAGAACGGCACGCCGTACTTCACGCCGTCGACGGTGGTGATGTCCGTGAGCGGTTTGAAGAAGTCGGCGGCGTCGTAGTCCGGAGTGCTGTCGATCCGCGAGTCAAGCGGCTGCAGGAATTTCGCCTTGGCGAAGTCCACCATCCACGGGTTGTCGACGATGATCAGGTCGTAGGTGGGGGAGGACGACTGGAACGACGACACCAACTTGTCGCGCATCTGGTCGTAGGTCAGGGTCTCGATGTCGACCTTGACGTTCGGATAGTCCTTGTTGAACTCGGGCACCATGGCCTTGACGATGTCGGAGTCCGGCACGTTCTCCATCAGGATCCGGACCGTTCCCGAGACGTCCTTGGGAACCTGTCCGGTCCCGGTGGCCTCCGTCTGCTCGGGGCCACCGCTGCCCGCGCAGGCTCCGAGCAGTAGGGCGAGCACGGCTACGAGTACGACGATGAACGGCCGCCTCCGCCGGAGTGTCGTGGATATCATTGCGGCACTGTTCCTTTCACTTGTGTTGACTCATCTGGATCTTCTTGCCAAGGCGTGCGATATCGGGGCGACGGCGGTGCCGAGGTCGCGCCACGTCCGGTATGCGTCGTCATATGCCGACCGCCTTGCCGGGTCAGGGACGACGGGCGGATCGAGAGCGACGAACCTGGCGGCGTCCGACCAGTCGTCGAGCGCGCCGACACCGATCGCGGCGATCACCGCCGCGCCGAGCGACGCTCCGGGATGGCCACGGACGGGCCGCATCTCGATGCCGAGCACGTCGGCGTGGATCTGCTTCCAGAGGGTGGACTTGGACCCGCCGTTGGTGATCATCACGCGACTTGGCCGGATGCCGATGTCGGTGAACACGTCGACGTGGTGCCGGAATCCGTAGGCGATGGCCTCCAACACCGATCGGTACAGGTCGGCGCGGGTGTGCCCGAGGTGCATTCCGGCGAACGTGCCGCGAAGGTCGGGATCGTGGATCGGGCTCTTCTCGCCGAGGAAGTACGGCAGGCACAGCACTTCCGCCGATGCGGCCCGTGTCGCCTCGGAATCGAGGACGGTGAGGTCGGCACCGCCGATCAGCTCCTGAAACCAGCGGATCAGGCTGCCGCTGGTGGCCATGCAGCCGTTGGGCAGCCAGTGTCCGGGCACGGGGTGGGCGTCGAGGTAGAGGCGCTCGTCGACCACCCGGGTGTCGCTGGCGACCAGGATGTCGCCTGCGCCACCGAGTTTCACCAGTGCGTCACCCGGCGTGTTCACCCCTGCGGCGTACGCCGACAGGACGTGGTCGGCGCCCCCGACGATGAGGGCGGTGCCTGCCGTCAGGCCCGTCTGCCCGGCCGACTCCTGGCTCAGATCACCGGCCCGGGATCCGGGCCGGTGCACCGGTGGGAGGGTGGCGGCGTCGAGGCCTGCGGCGGCGACGACCGCGGATGCGATGTCTCCGTCGATGGTGAACAACCCCGATTCCAGCGCCCAGTTCTGCTCGACGTGGAGATCGGCGCCGAGCGCGGCCAGCACCCAGTCGTAGGACCCGACGTAGTGGGCCGTCCGGTCGTAGACGTCCGGCTCGTGCGCGCGCAACCACACCGTGGTCGGCGCCACCGACTGCTGGGTCAGCGCCGAACCGGTCATCGCGACCAGGTCGACGCCGTCGAGTGCCACGGCGAGTTCCCCCACCTCCCGGTGCGCCCTGGCATCGTTCTGAAGGATGGCGCGGCGCAACGGCTTTCCCGCGGAGTCGAGCGACACGACGGCGGGCACCATTCCGGACACCGCGACGGCGCGCACGGCGCCGCCGCTGATCCCGCTGGTGCTCAACACCTCCCGGATGGATTCGACGACGCCTGAGTACCACTGACCGGTGTCGGCCTCGGCGAAGCCCGGCTGTGGCGAGTGCAGCGTCGTCTCGCACGACGCCTGGGCAACGATGCCGCGCGAGGTGTCGAACAGCACCGTCTTGGTGCCGGTGGTCCCGACGTCGATCCCGATGGTGTGGGCGCTCACAGCGATTCCACCCGGTCGGCCGCGGGGCCCGCATCGGCATGTCCGGCGACGCAGATGACATCGACCCCTTCGCCGCGGGCGGCGACCAGGGCGGGGTGTTCCGGGTCGCCGTCGGTGACGATGACGTCGATCTGCGACAGCGCAGCGATGCTCACGAACGTGACCCGACCCAGCTTGCTGTTGTCGGCCGCCACGATGACCCGGTCCGCTCGCCTGCTCGCGGCCCGCTTCACTCCGCTCTCGGCCTGGTGGTAATCGGAGATTCCGCGCTCGCCGTCGATGCCTGCCACGCCCATGACATAGGTGTCGCAGTTGTAACCGGCCAGCGTGTCCTCGGCGGCAGGACCGATCAAGCTCAGCTCCCCTGGCCGCAGCTCGCCGCCGGTGAGAACGACGGTGGTGTCGGCTTGGTCGATCAGCTCCAGCGCGGCCAGCACGCTCGGGGTGACGACGGTCAGGCCCAGCGTGCGACCCTTCAGCGACCGGGCGACCGCAAGCGCGGTGCTGCCGGAGTCGAGGATGAGGGTCTCGCTTGGGCCGATCAGGTCGGCGACCGCGTCGGCGATGTGGCGCTTCTCCTCCGCGGCATCGGCCACCCGCGTCGCGAACGACGGCTCGCTGTCCTTGCCCTTCAATGCGATCGCGCCGCCCACGACGCGCCGGACCACGCCGAGTGTCTCCAGCGCTTCCACGTCACGGCGGATCGTCATCTCGGAGACGTCGAAATCGGCGGCGAGTTCGGCGTACCCGACTTCGCGCTCGCTGCGGACCTGCTTTTCGATGCGGTTCCTGCGGGTCTTCGCGTCCACGTTCAGATCCACCAGTAGTGTGGAAAATTCACAGATCAGACTCCGTCGTCCTGGATATTTGGGTGGCACATGTGTCAATCGTGTGAATTTACAACAGAATGGTGTGGAGCGTCCACACTTGGCGGCACTTTTCTCATCACCGGCCATCCGAGGGCTTGACTCGGCGCCCCAAGGGCGTGCTCATCGCGCTGACCTCGACCGCCCTGCCGGGGACGCGCACTGCGTGGAAATGTCGGGTGTGGTGGGATCAAGCCCTATGGGAATCAAGGTGGCGCTGGAGCATCGCACCAGCTACACGTTCGACCG
>JAVRPF010000688.1:0-5943 GCA_032162385.1 Mycobacterium sp. | reverse complement strand
AAGCTCAACGCGACGAAGACGTCGTCGCCCTCCTTCAACCTGGTCCGTGCCCGTGCCTGGCGGCCGTCTAATCCGATGCGCAGGTTGGTCGTCAAGCGCAGGGTGGGGTACCCATCCGGGTCCCTCTTGGCCCGCGCCACTGCCTCCCCGTATCCCTCGGCCGTGTACTCCCACGTCGCCGGGTCGCGGTGGTAATCGAACGACGGCTCGCAGTCCATCACCAGCTCGACGGTGCCACTGACGCACTTCACGGTGCGCAGCAACGTGTGCTCGGCGTCCCAGTCCATCGGAGTGCGGCGATGGGTGCGTGACCTCCGCTCGATGTCGTGCCATTCACTCATCACCAGGGTGTCCCGGACGATCATCCAGCCGGTGTGGGTCTGCCAGGTGGTCTCCAGGATCAGGCTGCCCGGCAGGTACCGGCGCGCGGCGGGCACCGAGACTCCGTACGGGCTGATTCGAAAGTGTCCAGCAGCGCGATCCAGGATCGAGCCGAACACGCTGGGAGAATCGGGGCGCGGCGCACATAGCCACTCCACCGACCCGGCCGACGAGATCAGGCAGGTGTTCTCGCAATCCGAGAGGAATGCGTAGTCGGCGATCGGCGGAAACGGGTTTCGCGGGTTGCTCGCCGCGTAGGGCACCGGCGCGGTCGTGTCGAGTTGCACGGCGGCGCCGTTCTCATCCGTGGGCGTCGTGCTCTCCAAGACCATGTCGACATCATCGACCGTCAAGTGCTCCGGCGGAGGCGTTTGCCCACGTCAGCAAATACGCATTAGACCGTGACCTCGTTGAGCTTGCCCGTCGCCACATCGAAGACGAAGCCGCGCAATGACTCGTGCTTGGTCACGAACGGGCTGGCCTCGATGCGGCGTAGCGACTGGCGCACGTCCTCGTCCACGTCCTGGAACGCCTCGGCCGCCCACTCCGGCTTCAGGCCGATCTCGTCCTGGATGGTCTGCTTGAACCCGTCGTCGGTGAACGTCAGCATCCCGCAGTCGGTGTGGTGGATGAGGATGATCTCCTTGGTGCCGAGCAACCGCTGGCTGATGGCCAGCGAGCGGATCTCGTCGTCGGTCACCACACCGCCTGCGTTGCGGATGACGTGCGCCTCGCCGTCGTTGAGCCCCAGGATCCGATACACGTCGAGGCGGGCGTCCATGCAGGCCACCACCGCGACGTGCTTGCTCGGTGGAAGCGGCAGGGGGCCGTTGAACGACCGGGCAAACTCCTCGTTGTTCTTCAGGTACTCGTCGGTCACGGACATGCGGGCCCTCCTGACGTTCGCGGACATACGTCGACG
Organism: Mycobacterium sp.; assembly: GCA_032162385.1. Classification (GTDB taxonomy): domain Bacteria; phylum Actinomycetota; class Actinomycetes; order Mycobacteriales; family Mycobacteriaceae; genus Mycobacterium. Next base: position 4,640 of record JAVRPF010000688.1, on the reverse strand, counting down.
GACGACGCTAGTAGGACGCTACCCGCGTTCCCACGGTGAGAATCGGGCTGATTGCAACCCGGCGTCACGCCCGCGGCTGCAGGTCGTAGACGGCGGTACCGCCGACGTCCGTCTTGGTGAAGTGCTGCTCGACCCACGTCGTGATGTCGTTCGCAGTACCGGTCCGGTGGCCCATCGGACCGTCCTCGTTCCCGCCGATGAAGTACCGCACCTGGCCGTCGGCGACATACTGCTGGAACTGCGCCAGAGTGGGCCACGGGTCCCTCCCGGTGAATCCACCGATCGCCATCAGCGACGTTCCTGTCTTCAGCTCCAGCTCGTCGACAGTGTGCGACCCGATCGCAGCTGCGGCCCAACGGTTGTCGGTGTCCTGCACCATGGCCTCCAGCGCGGCGTTGTCACCGCCGCGGCCACCGGGCCACTGTCCGGGCTTGCCGGGACCGCCCTGTCCACCGGGACCGCCGAAGCCGTCCGCCTTGGCAGGTCCGGACGTACTCACCGGCCCCCCGTGTGCGGACGACATGGTCTCGATCGAGTACGCCGCCGTCGCGCCGAGGCCGAACAAGGCTGCGGCCACGGCGACCACCGCGGTGGCGCGGCCCAGCCGGTGCAGGCCGACGGCGACCACGGCCGCCACGAGCACCGACCCGACGAGCACGACCCAGCGCAGCGCAGGCCACCAGTCCGGGGTCCGGTTCAGCAGGACGAACGCCCATACCCCGGTCACCGCCAGCATGACCGCGAGAGTCAGGCGGGGCAGCCAGGAGTCCTTGCGGCGCAGAAGTTCTGCCACCGAGATGCCGACCAGCGCGGCGATGGCCGGAGCCAGAGCGACCGTGTAGTACGGATGCACCGTGCCGTCCATGAAGCTGAAGACGGCAGCGGTCACCAGCAGCCAACCACCCCACAGGAGCAGGCCGGCCCGCACCTGACCAGTACGCGCGGTGCGCCAGGTCAGCCAGAGGCCGGCCAACAGGCCGATGATCGCCGCGGGCAGCAGCCACGACGACTCGGTTCCGAAGGACTGGCCGAACATCCGGCCGATGCCGGGCTCGCCGCCGAAGAACACGTTGCCACCGCCACCAGCTCTACCGCCACCTGGGCCACCGCCGCCGGCGGCGCCGGCGTTGCCGACGATGCGTTGGATTCCGTTGTAGCCCAAGGCCAACTGCAGCAGGCTATTGTCGGTGGAGCCGGCGATGTAGGGCCGCGAGTCCGCGGGCCACAGGCTGACCAACGCGATGTACCAACCGGCGGACAGGATCATGGTGGCGCCGCCGACCAGCAGGGCGCCCAGCCGCTTCGACAAACCGATGGGGGCGGCGACCAGGAACGCCAGCGCGAGACCCGGCACGACTAGGAACGCCTGAAGCATCTTGGTCAGGAAGGCGAAGCCGACGACACATCCGGTGAGCGCCATCCAGCGCGTGCTGCCGTTCTCGATGGCCCGCACCGTGCAGTACGCGGCCACGACGAGCAGCAGGACCAGCAGCGCGTCGGGGTTGTTGTACCGGAACATCAGCGTCGCCACGGGCGTCAGGGCCAGCACCGCGCCGGCGATCAGGCCGGCGCCGGGGCCGCTGCTCCGCTTGACGGTGAAGTACAGCACCGCGACGGCTGCCACTCCCATCAACGCCTGCGGAAGCAGCATGGTGAACGCGTTGAACCCGAACAGCCTGCCGGACAACCCCATCAGCCACATCGCCGCGGGCGGCTTGTCCACCGTGATGGCGTTGCCTGCGTCCAGCGACCCGAACAGCCAGGCCTTCCAGTCCTGCGTGCCGGCCTGCGCGGCGGCGGCGTAGTAGCTGTTGGCCCAACCCGACGAGCCAAGGCCCCACAGGTACAGCACGGCTGTGGCAGCCAAAAGGGCGAACAGGGCCGGCCGGGCCCAACGCGGGTCCGGCGAAGCCGCCGGATCGGCGGCGGCGTCCGGTCGGACGTCTGCGGTGATGGTCGTCATCGGTTTCCTCGGGTCTCTCTTGGGTCTCTTGCGTTGACGAAGGGGGTCAGAGGGCACGTCGGGGGTGAAACACCCAGCCGCGCAACAACACGAAGCGCACGGCGGTGGCGACCAGATTGGCCAGCACCAGCACGGTGATCTCCAGCAGTCGGTGCGGATGGTAGACGACGCCGTTCAGGACGGCCAGCGCACCGCTGGTGATGGCCAGGGCGATGGCGAAGACGATGAGCCCCTCGACGTGATGACGCGCTGCCCTCCCGCGTCCGGCCACACCGAAGGTGAACCGCCGGTTGACCGCAGTGTTGCCGATCGCAGTGAGCAACAGCGCCACCAGGTTCGCGGCCTGCGCACCGATCCAGCCGTGCAGCAACACGAACAGCACCAGATAGGCCGCCGTCGACGCGACACCGACCGTGCCGAACCTGACCACCTGGCGGAACAACGAACCCGGCGCGGCCGCCCGGCGCGACGAACCCAGTTGCGCAGCAATCGCGTTCACTGGGATGGAGCTACTGGCGAAGCCGCGCAGCAAGCGACCCACCCCCTTCAGATCCGCGGTCGCAGTGGCCACGATGTCCACTCGGCTGTCGGGGTCGTCGACCCAGTCGACCGGCACCTCGTGAATTCGCAGCCCGCTGCGTTCGGCAAGCACGAGAAGTTCGGTGTCGAAGAACCACCCGGTGTCGGCGACGTGCGGCAGCAGCCCGCGCGCGACGTCGGCGCGGATGGCCTTGAAGCCGCACTGGGCATCGGAGAAACGTGCGGCCAACGTCGAGCGCAGGATCAGGTTGTAGCAGCGCGAGATGATCTCCCGCTTGGCGCCACGCACCACCCGCGAACCCCGGCTCAACCTGGTACCGATCGCGAGATCGGAATGGCCGGAGATCAGCGGTGCCACCAGCGGCGCGAGCGCGGCGAGATCAGTCGACAGGTCGACGTCCATGTAGGCCAGCACGGCGGCGTCGGAGTCCGACCACACCTGGTGCAGCGCGCGGCCGCGACCTTTCTGCTCCAGACGCACCACCCGGACCTCGGCAAGTTCGGCGGCGAGTTCGGCGGCGATGCGCGGGGTGTCGTCAACGCTCGCGTTGTCGGCGATCGTGATGCGCACCGGGTACGGGAAGGTGTCCCGCAGATGGCGGTGGAGTCGGTGCACCGAGTCGGCCAGCGCCGCCTCCTCGTTGTACACCGGGACCACCACGTCGAGCACTGGCACGCCAAGCGCTGCGGCGGCGAGCGCGGCATTCGGCCGGGAGTCGAAGCGACGCATCGGTTCGACGTCTGGCGGAAGGGCGATGTCTGTCATGACATCCATCATCGGGCGGTCCGGTGTGGCAACCGTTGGCACGAGCTATGCGCCGGCTATGAGTTCTTGGGCGCCGCGGTGAGGTCGTAGAGGACGGTGCCGTCGACGGTCAGCGGGAAGTAGTGGGTCTCGACCCACTCGCCGATGTCGGCTGCCGCGCGGCTGCCGCCGTTGTCGTGACCGCCAAAGCCTCCGAACATCACCCGGCCGCGGACGAAGTAGTGGATCTGCCCGGCTGCGACGTCGGACTGAAACTGTTCGAGCGTCGGCGACGGATCGGTGCCGTTGAATCCGCCGACCGCCATCACCGTTACCCCACTGGCCAACTGGTAGCCGGCGGCATTGTTGGACCCGACGACCGCCGCGGGCCACGTGTAGTGGTCCGCGTCGGCGGCGAGTAGCGCCGACAAGCCGGCTCCGGGCTCCGGGCTGTCGAGCAACCCACCGCCCATGGCGCCGAAGCCACCTGGTCCGCGCGCCGGTCCGACCGATGGCATGGCGCCACTGTGCGGCGTCGCCACGGTCGCCAGCGTGTAGGCCGTCGGCGCGGCCAGGCACGCCGCGATGGCGAGTCCAGCAGCGGTCAGTGCCAATCGTCGCGGCAGTCGCGCAACGACGAGAAGCAGTACCGCGACGCCCACCCCCACCACCGCCGCACTCATGCGCAGCCAGTCCAGCCAGTCGCCGTGCCGGGTCAACAGAGCGGCGGCAAGGACCACGGTGACGACCACGGTGGCCGACATCGCCGTCGCCGCCCGGACATCGGAACGATTGCGCCACAACAGCGTTGCACCGATCCCGAGCACCGCGGCGATGGCGGGGGCGAGCGCGACAGTGTAGTACGCGTGCACGATGCCGTTGGCGAAGCTGAACACCGCGGCGGTGACGACCAGCCAGCCGCCCCACAGGATCAACGCGCCACGCTGCGGGTCGGTTCGGGGCGCCCGACGGGTCAACAGCAGTCCGGCGACCAGACACACCAGCGCGGCGGGCAGCAGCCAGGCGATGTAGGCACCCATCCCGCTGCCCAGCAGACGGCCCCAGCCGACGTCGAAGTTCAGGTTGCCCAGTCCGCCGGTCTCATTGCCGGTAAGCCGGCCGAAACCGTTATAGCCCAAGGCGAGTTCGACGATGCTGTTCTGCTGTGAGCCGCCCACGTACGGCCGCGCCGACGCCGGCCACAGCTCGACGAGTAGCGGGTACCAACCGCCCGAGACGATCAGCGCGGCCAGACCGCCTGCCAGCCGCAGCACGCGGGTGCGCAGGGGCGCGGCGGCCGCGACCAGATAGGCGATCCCAAAGCCGGGCAGCACGAGGAACGCCTGCAGCATCTTGGCCAGGAAGCCGACGCCCACCGCGGCCCCGGCACCG
>JAVRPF010000687.1:0-2905 GCA_032162385.1 Mycobacterium sp. | reverse complement strand
CCTGCGCGACGTGGGTCGGCTGATGGCCGCGCACGTGGCGGCGGACGATCCGCTGGCGCCGTACGCCGACCGGTTGATGAGCAATCCGCTGGGCGGTCAGACGCTGCGGGGATACCTGAACGGGTCGATCGACGCGGTGCTGCGCATTCCCAGCCCCGAAGATCCAGAGGACGGCCATCGCTACGTGGTGGTCGACTACAAGTCGAACTGGCTGGGCGACGGCGACGGTTCGCTGACGTCGGCCGACTACGAGCGCGCCCGACTGGTCGAGGCCATGTTGCATTCCGACTACCCGTTGCAGGCGCTGCTGTACAGCGTTGTGCTGCACCGTTTCCTGCGCTGGCGGCAACCGGGATACGACCCCGAGCGTCATCTGGGTGGCGTGCTGTACCTGTTCGTGCGCGGCATGTGCGGGCCGGACACTCCCGTGGCGGACGGCCATCCCGCAGGCGTGTTCGACTGGCAGCCGCCGACCTCGCTGATCGTCGGCCTGTCCGATCTGCTCGATGCGGGGAGGGTTGCCGCGTGACGTCCGTCGAAGCAGTCGACACCGCCGACTGGCGCCGCGCGGCAGGCGCGACGGGGCTGTTGCGGACCTTCAACGAGGCCGCGATCATCGACTCATCGGACGTGCTTGTCGCACAACGACTCACGGCGCTCGCCAAGGAGATCGACGAGCGGGTGGCGCTCGCCGTGGCCTTCGTGGTCCGCGGGTTGCGGGGCGGTTCGGTCTGCGTGGACCTGAGGTCGCTGGAGGCACAGGTCGACGTGCCCGACCTGCCGTGGCCTGCGGTCGACGACTGGCTGGCGGCCATTGCGGCCAGCCCGTTGCTTGGGCCGCCGCACGTGCTGCGCCAACAGGGCGAGCTGCTCTACCTCGACCGATATTGGCGCGAGGAGCGGCAGGTCGCCGACGACCTGCTCGCGATGGTGTCCGGTGGGGGCGCCGCGCAGACGACCGACGTCGACCGCCTGTTCCCGACGGGGTACGAGGAACAGCGTCAGGCCGCCGAACTGGCGCTGTCCCAACGACTCACGGTGCTCACCGGCGGACCGGGAACCGGCAAGACCACGACGGTCGCGCGACTGCTGGCGCTGCTGGCCGGGCAGGCCGGCGCGTCGCGTCTGCGCGTCGCACTGGCGGCGCCGACCGGAAAGGCGGCCGCCCGACTGCAGGAAGCCGTGCAAGTCGAGGTCGACGCTCTGGACCCCGTTGATCGGCAACGGATCTCCGGGCTTCGTGCGACGACGCTGCACCGGCTGTTGGGCAGCCGCCCGGACAATTCCTCGCGCTTCCGCCACCACCGCGGCAACCGGCTGCCGCACGACGTCATCGTCGTCGACGAGACGTCGATGGTGTCGTTGACCATGATGGCCCGGCTGTTGGAGGCGGTGCGGCCGGAGGCGCGTCTGGTGCTCGTCGGCGACCCCGACCAGCTGGCCTCGGTGGATGCGGGAGCCGTGCTGGCCGACCTTGTCGACGGCCTGGGCGGTCGGGATGACGTGCGGATCGCGGAGTTGCGAACCTCGCATCGGTTCGGCGAGTCGATCGGCGCTCTCGCCACGGCGATCCGCGACGGCGACGCCGACCAGGCCATCGAAGTGCTGCGGGCGGGCGGGGCTCACATCGAGTGGATCGACGGCGAGGATCCAGCCGCCGATCTGCGCAAAGTGCTACAGCCACATGCGCTTCGGCTGCGCGAGGCCGGTGTGCTCGGGGACGGGGGCGCGGCGCTGACCACGCTTGCCGAGCACCGGCTGCTGTGCGCGCATCGGCATGGGCCGCACGGGGTGCAGCACTGGAATCGTCAGGTCGAGCGATGGCTCACCGAAGCGACGGGCGAGCCGATCTGGTCCTCCTGGTACGCCGGCAGGCCGGTGCTCGTCACGGCCAACGACTACGGGCTGGGCCTCTACAACGGCGACACCGGCGTGACGGTGGTTGGAGATGCCGGACTGCGCGCCGTCATCGCCAGCGCGGAGGAGCCCGTCACGTTCGCGACCAGCCGGCTGTCCGACGTCGAGACCATGCACGCGATGACGATCCACAAGAGCCAGGGTTCGCAGGCATCCGAGGTGACGGTGCTACTGCCGCCGGTGGAGTCGCGGTTGTTGACGCGGGAGTTGTTCTACACCGCGGTGACCCGGGCCAAGTCCAAGGTGCGGGTCGTCGGGTCGGAGGCCTCCGTGCGGGCGGCGATCGATCGGCGGGCGGTGCGGGCAACGGGCCTGGCGCTTCGGCTCCGTGGCGCGGCATCGCACCGGCCTGGGACACGTCGCCAGTTCCGCTCTTACCTCCGCTGATGCTGACAGTCATAGGCCCAGATTCCATCTAGCAGGAATGCATGGATGGGTGCCAGCGCCGACGACATGGGTTCGATGGTGGGCAACCCTGGAAGGAGTCCTAATCTGGAATCAGTCCAGATTAGGATCGTTCGAGAAAGCGACGGAATGCAGATCAGATTGAAGTACCTCACACCGCTGTTGGCGGGCGGCGCTGCCGCGGCAGCGATCGCCGCTGCACCGGCGGCCCTCGCCGCACCGACAGCCGCGGCGAATCCCCCTCAGGCTCAGGAAAGCTGCATCGACCTGAACACGAGCACCCAGTGCCAGTCGCCGGGCAATGTTCAGATCGACGCCTCCCCGCCCGGTCCTATATATCCGTACTACGGGGACTACCCCTTCTACGGGGGCTACTACGGCGGCTATCACGGCGGCTACGGCGGCGGCGGCGGCGGGGGCGGTCACCGGTAGCCGTCAGTGACCGTGCGGGTCAGGCTGCGTACCTGACACCGCTGCTCGTAAATGAAGAATCGCCTACCCAGACGGGCCCGCGCCGGCGACCCACCCTCGGCCCGGCGCGGGCCGGTCGGTTTTCGAGCCACCCAATGCCGCCGACCGAGGG
>JAVRPF010000686.1:0-3382 GCA_032162385.1 Mycobacterium sp. | reverse complement strand
GGGCCGTGGACCGGGTTTGCCGCCGAAACGGCACGGGACTGGCTGGATCTGCTCATCGCAGCTCAACCCTCGACGCCACGCCGGCTTGCCGAAGCGCGGGCCACCCGCGAACTCGCCCTGGTACGTGGACTGCTTCTCGATCTGCTTGCCTGCGATGACCCCGACCGAGTCGCTTCGGCCGCACCGACAAACCCGCAGCACGGCTAGGCCACACGGTGGGAGCGCAGCGACCCGGGGCTAGCGCGGCCGGCGGGAGTCGATCACGCCGGTGTTGAACCCTGCGAGGTGAAGCCCCCCGTGGAAGCGGGCGTGCTCGATCTTCAGGCACCGGTCCATCACCACCTGCAGCCCCGCGGCCTCGGCGTCGCGGGCGACCTGTTCGTGCCACAGTCCCAACTGCAGCCAGATGGTCCTCGCCCCGACCGCGATGGTGTCGTCGAGCACCGACGGCAGTTCGTCGTGGCGACGGAACACGTCAACCAGATCGGGCACCACCGGCAGTTCGGCCAGGCTCGGATACACCGGGGTGCCGTCGACCTCGGTGATGGTCGGATTGGCCAGGTACACCTCGTAGGCACTGGTCGACTTCAGGTACGTCCACACGAAATAGCTTGCCCGCGACGGGTTCGCCGAGGCCCCGACGATCGCCACGGTGCGGGTCTCACGAAGGATCCGCTGCCGTTCCAGCGCGTCGGGCCCCGTCCAAGTGGGTGCCTCAGACATCTTTGGCCGCTTCCGTCAGGGCCTGATCGAGGTCCCAGAGGATGTCGTCGACGTCCTCGATGCCGACGCTGATCCGGATGAGTTCGGGGCCAACGCCGCCCGCGCGCAATTGGTCGTCGGTGAGTTGGCGGTGCGTCGTGCTGGCGGGGTGGATGACCAGCGTGCGCACGTCGCCGATGTTGGCCAGATGGCTGGCGAGTTGGACGGCGTTGATGAACCGCTCTCCGGCGGCCCGGCCGCCGCGGACGCCGAACGCGAACACCGCACCCGGCCCGGCGGGCAGGTAGTGGGCGGCGCGGTCGTGATGCGGGTGCGACGGGAGTCCGGCCCAGCGCACGTGCTCCACCCGAGGGTCGGCATCCAGCCAGCCGGCCACCCTGCCTGCGTTGGCCACGTGCGCGGCCATCCGCTGCGGCAGCGTCTGCACTCCTTGCAACAACTGGAACGCAGACTGCGGTGCCAGGCTCGCGCCCAGGTCGCGCAGTTGCTCACTGCGCAGCTTGGTCAGGAAGCCGAACTCGCCGAAGTTGCCCCACCAGCTCAGTCCGCCGTAGGACGCAACGGGCTCGGTGAGTTGAGGGAATCTCCCTGCGCCCCAGTCGAATCTGCCGGAGTCGACGACGACGCCGCCCAACGTCGTGCCGTGGCCGCCGATGAACTTGGTCGCAGAATGCACCACGAGGTCGGCACCGTGCTCGATCGGCCTGCACAACACCGGCGTCGCGACGGTGGCGTCCACCACCAGCGGCACACCGGCGGCGTGGGCGACCTCCGCCAACCCGGCCAGGTCGGCGATCTCGCCGGAGGGGTTGGCGATCATCTCGGCGTACACCAACTGCGTGCGGTCGGTGATCGCGGCGGCGTAGTCGGCCGGGTCGGTTCCCGTGACGAACGTGGTATCCACACCGAAGCGCCGTAACGACACGTCCAGTTGGGTGACGGTGCCGCCGTAGAGGCTGCCCGCCGCGACGATGTGGTCACCGGCGCCCGCCAGCGCTGCGAACACCGCGAACTGTGCCGCCAGACCGCTCGCGGTGGCCACCGCTCCAAGGCCACCCTCGAGGCTGGCGATGCACTCCTCGAACGCTGCGACCGTAGGGTTCCCGATGCGGCTGTAGACGTTGCCGTACTTCTGGAGCGCGAACAGGTTGGCCGCGTCGTCGGTGTCGTTGAACACGAAGCTCGCGTTCTGGTAGATCGGGACGACGCGGGCGCCGGTGCCTGCGTCCGGGCGCTGGCCGGCATGGATCGCGCGGGTGGCCAGTCCGTAGGTTCGGTCAGTCACGGGTGTGCAGCCTAGGTGCTCGTCGAGATTGAGCCCAGGGTTGTGATCAGTCCGAATCTCACAGCCCTCAGCGCAATTTCAACAGGTGGTCGGCCAGCTCGCGCGGCCGACTCAGTGCCATCAGGTGCCCACCGGGCAGCACGTCGACGTCCAGACCCAGGCGTTCGCGGACCACCCGGCGCTGGAACTCCAGCGGAAAGAACCGGTCGTCGCTGCCTGCCACCACCCGGGTGGGCACGTCCGGCCACCCGTCCAGCGGCCACGTCTGACCGAACGGGGTGTCGGACTGACGGGGTTCGGGCTGACTGAACGCCTCTTCGCGAACGTCCGCCGGTACGTCATGGAAGAAGTCCTCGACCGGGTCGAATTCCTTGTCGGGCAGGCCGATTCGACGGAAGTACTCGGCCATCGCGCGGTCCTGTCCTGTCGCGTCCCACCATTGTCCCGGCGACTCGCCCACCGTCGGCACCATCGGGTTGACCAGGACGATCAGGGATGCGCCGACCCGGTCGGCCACCATCGGCGCGGTGAAGGCGCCCATCGACTGTCCGACCAGCACCAGCGGCCCGCTGACATCGGCGACGGCGGCGCAGACCACGTCGGCGTACGTGGTGAGGTCCGCGGAGTCGTCGGCCGCAGGGAGGTCGACGGCGAGGCCGTCAACGCCGGCCGCCGCCAGAAGCGGGGTGACGCGACTCCAGTACCACGCGCTGCCTCCCGCTCCGGGGATCAGGACGAACGTGGCGGGCATGGTGCGCGATCAGATGCGATGGTCAGCCGGACCGGTCGGCGCGCTCACTGCGCATCTTGGCGAACCGGTCGGACAGCCTGCGGATGCGGATCATCAGCGATGCCGACGGACTGGTCGAGCCGTCGAGGTAGGCGGTGAACTGGTCGGCAGGCACGCCGATGCGCGACGCGAACTCTTGTGGACCCAGACCGGAACGGTCCAGCAGCAGCCGAACGTGGCGGCCCACTTCGGCGCGTTCGTTGGCCTCCAGGTGCTCGCGGGTACGGAGCAGCACCTCGGCCAGTGCCTTCGAAACGCCGTACGGCTGAGCGGATTCCAGCACCTCCTCGACCTGGCGGGCGGTGCGGCCGTACGGGTCGCGCTTGATCGCGACGACGATGCGCTGCCAGACCGTGAGGTCGTCGGTCTCAAGGGCGGCCTGGATCGACGACGTCGACCAGAACTCGACCGGCCGGTTGTCGACGTCCACACGGCGGCGGGCCGTGGCAGCCGGTCGGCCGGCGTCAGAGTCGCGACGCGCGTCGGCAGCCAACGTCACCTCGCCTCCTCCAGCATTGCTACTGCTACTGACAGGCAACGCTGCCTGACTCTTGCCCAATCGGCCTCTGCGTCCGGGCCCGACA
>JAVRPF010000685.1:0-2510 GCA_032162385.1 Mycobacterium sp. | reverse complement strand
AATGTCAGCCACGGCTGCGTCAGCCTGAGCCCCGAGGACGCCGAGTGGTACTTCAACACGGTCAACGTTGGCGACCCGGTGATAGTGCGGGAGAACAGCCTCGAAGTTCCTCGCGCAGTGTCGGGTTGACGAGGCTCCGTACCCAGATGCGTGCACGCGCCTCGTGGAGCGGTCGTCGTGCCGACTTACGCCGACATCGAATCGGTATGCGGCCGTGTCGCAGACGAGCACACAGTGCCCTAGAAAGTGGCTATGCGCTTCTCACGCACGGCGATCGGCAGACCGCCGACATCGACACCCGCGGGCAGACAACACCGTGAAAACAGGCGGCCGGTTCGTGCGACCCCAGATGCTTCTGCACGGTGGCACCGCCCATGGAGTGACCGAACGTCACCATTTGGAAACGACACGGTGCGGCGTGGTGCGCGGGCGACGTTTGCTCCTGATAATTGACGCAGCCGTCTACCCGCGACTTCGGTACGGGCATGCGGTCCTGTTGCACCAATTGAACGCGGAATATCTGAGCGAGAATGAAGGAGCCAACGTCGATGACGATCTTTGATCGATTCAACATCACAGTAGTTGCTGCTGGAGCTGGGTTGTGCGGGGTCGCCTTGGCGTTGAGCCCGGGCGTTGCGGCCGCCCCGCTGGTAACCGGCGGCTACGAATGCATGCGGACGTCGGCGGGCGAGGTCGGTGATGCATCGCCGGTAGCGGCCGGCTGCAGTCCGGCTAGCGCTCCCATCGCCGATATGGCAGGTATTCCGATGGCTTTGCCTGGTCCAGTGCCCGTCGCTGCGCCGGTTCCGGTCGGTGCTCCCGTACCCGTCGGTGCGCCCGTGCCGGTCGGTGCGCCCGGGCCCGTCGGTGCGCCCGTGCCGGTCGGTGCTCCCGTACCCGTCGGTGCGCCCGTTCCGGTCGCTGCCCCCGTGGCTGTGGCGGCTGGGCTCGTTGACATGGCTGGTGGCTTCGGAGGCAAGGGCGACCCGATCGCTCCAGCGCCAGCCGGCGCCCCGGTGTCCGGTGAGCCAATTCTGCCTGGTCCTACGGGCTGACGGCGCGCGCGCATCGAGTCCTGAACCGGGAGTGGAACTCAGCCCGCACCGCTTCGTTTCCATCCGTGTTCGCATGCCTTCAAGCGCGAGAAGCGCACAGCCTCATTAGCGGCACCGTGTGCACCAGGACCAACGGATTCGAAGAAGGTCGTTCGCGTCAATGGTGAATATTCCTATATTCTCCTGTGGCACAACCGATCTACATGCTTGGGCACGCTCGGTCGAGCTCAACCATTCCGGCCAATTCCCACGCCAGCCACCGTGGGCTTCAAACTTGTTTGGGAGCGGTGACGAACGGCTTGCCGATCTGGGCGGCGATGTCGGGTCCGAAGGGAATTGGTCGTCGAGGTCGCCGGCGATGACTTCGTCGCACACCTGAGCGATCAGGTCGGCTTTCCATCCCGGCAGCCGTCCCGCTTCGGAGTTGACGCGGGCGGCGGCCTTCTTGGCGTACCCGTAGGCGCGGTAGACCTCCTAAGGCATGTGGTCGTTGCCGATGGAGAAGTGGATCAGCGACCGGGCGGTCTGCGCGCCCCAGTACCGGTCGGCCGGAACCTCGATCTCACCCATCGAGTCGGTCTCGCGGCGGGTGCCGGCCGCGTCGATCCCGATGGGGATCTTCAGGATCTCGGGAGCGTCATCGGTTTTCATTTTGCTGGACCGCCGTCGTATCGGGGCTGCCACATGGTGTCGGCAATGGCTTGCACCACGTCGTCGGGTTTCTTGGTCGCCACACCGTCGGTGTGCGCGGTGGCGTAGACGGCCTCGGCGACCACCGCCGAGAGAGCCCGCAGGTTGCGCACGTTCGGCAGCAGCGCAGCACCGGGTGTGCTGACATCCGCTTCGCGGGCAACGGCTGTCGCCGCGGCCTCCAGCATCCCCTTGGTCACCCGTTGCGCGCCGGCGACGATGACACCCAGACCCAATCCCGGGAACACCAGGAAGTTGTTGGCCTGACCGATCTCGTAGGTGATGCCGTCGTACTCGACGGGTCGACCGGGATGCCGGTCGCCACCAGTGCCTTACCGCCCGACCAGTCCAGCACGTCGGCAGGCATCGCCTCGATCTTCTCGGTAAGATTGGAGATCGGGAAGATCATCGGCCGTTGCGTGGATGCGATCATCGCGTCGCGCAGCTGGTCGGCTATGCCGACCCCGGCGGTGCCGGAACCGAACACGACCAACGTCTGCTCGGCCATCGCCGTGCCAGCGACCTTTAGCCCGGAGTAGACCGCGGCCATCACCACCGCGCCGGTGCCCTGCACGTCGTCGTTGAACACTCAGTAATCCGGCGAGTACCTGGCCAGGATGGCGCGGGCGTGCTCGGACTCGAAGTCCTCGAAGTGCAACATCGCGTTCGGGAACAACGCGTGGGCGGTCTCGATGTAGGTCTGAATGAACGCGTCGTAATCGGCGCCGCGGCGGCGGGCGTGGCGATTGCCCAGGTAGAACGGGT
>JAVRPF010000684.1:0-6622 GCA_032162385.1 Mycobacterium sp. | reverse complement strand
CGCTGACCCAACACATCCCGCGCCCCCAACTCGAACAACTCCGCGGCCACCGAAAGCCCTAGCTCCCGTGCCCGATCGGGTGTCCCGATGCCGGACGCACGGATCACGTCGGATCCGTCTAGCGCCGCCACGCAGCCGCGTAGCGACAACTCTTCAAAGATGCGGCCGTCCTCGTCGATGGACTCGACCACTTCCGCGATCGCGCCCACCGGCGCGGAGCAACCCGCCTCCAGTTCGGCGAGCAGGGTGCGCTCAGCGGTGACCGCGGCGCGCGTGTCGGGGTCGTCCAACTCCGCCAGCAGCGCGGCGAGCCCGGTATCACCCGCGCGACACTCAACCGCGAGCGCACCCTGAGCCGGTGCCGGCAACATCTGCACCGGCTCGAGGCTCTCGGTGACATCGCCGAGCCGTCCGATGCGGGCCAACCCCGCTCGGGCGACGACGACGCCGTCGAGATCACCACTACTTACCCTGTTCAACCTGGTGTCTAGGTTGCCTCGTAGGGGGCGAATTTCCAAACCGAGACCCAGTGCTCTAAGCTGCGCGGCCCGGCGCGGGCTCGACGTGCCGATCACCGACCCGGATGGCAACTCCCCCAGCACCATCCCGTCCCGCGCCACCAACGCGTCCCTGGCGTCCTCGCGCGCTGGGATCGCCGCGATGACGAACCGATCATCGGCCGCAGTCGGCAAATCCTTGTACGAGTGCACGGCCATGTCGACCCGGCAGTCGTCGATGGCCTCGCGCAGGGCGGCGGTGAACACCCCGACACCGATGTCGGCGATGGGCTCGCTCGAACGGTCGCCTTCGGTGACGACGATGACGAGCTCGGCAGGATGGCCCTTGGCGATCAGCGCGTCGCGGATCAAACCGGCCTGGGTGGTCGCCAGAAGGCTGCCCCGGGTGCCGATCCGGATGACCGTATCGCGCGTGGTGGTTGGCAAGCGTTACTCGGTCTTTTCCGGATCCAACCGGGAATCAGCTGTGAACAATGGCAGTTCGCCACCGGACACGGCGTCGACGGCTTGCGGGTCGAGCTCGAACAACTCGCGCAGCGCCTCGGCGTAACTGTCCCCTCCTGGCGCGCTGGCCAGCTGTTTGACGCGCACCGTCGGGGCATGCAGAAGCTTGTCGACGACGCGGCGGACGGTGCGGGCGACCTCGTCGCGGTGCACGGAGTCCAGCCCCGGCAGCCGGTTGTCCAGCCGCAGCAGCTCGGCTTCCACGACGTCGGCGGCCCGCTGGCGCAGCGCCGTCACCGTCGGAGTGACCTCGGCCATCCGCTGTCCGGCCAGGTAGTTGGCCACCTCTGCGGCGACGATCGTGCGGGCCGCGTCGGCGTCGGACGCGGCGGCCCTGGCCGACGGCTCGTGCTGAATCCGATCCATGTCGACCACGTAGACGCCGGGCAGACCGGCCACCGCCGGGTCGACGTCGCGGGGCATGCCCAGGTCGCAGATCACCAGCTGCTTCGGCTCCATGCCGTGAGCCAGTCCGCGGTGCACGTCGGCGAGCGAGACCACCGATCGCACCGCACCGGTGCAGCAGACGACGACGTCAGCGCCGGTCAGCACCGGCGGCAGGTGGTCGAACGGAAAGGCGTCAGCCTCCACGCCGAGCTCGCGGATGTTCTCGGCGAGCCGCTTCGCACGCGGCAGCGACCGGTTCACGATGTGGATGCGCTCGACACCCGCGCGCGCCAGTTGCTTGGCCGACAGCGCGCCCATCGAGCCCGCGCCGACGACGACCGCCCTGCGCCCGGCCAGCCCGTCCAGTTGCCGCTCGGCCATGCCGAGCGCGACCGACACCACGGAGGCACCAGCGGCGTCGATACCGGTCTCGGAGTGCACCCGCTTGCCGACCGACAGCGCGCGCTGGGCCAGTTCGTGCAGGGTGCGTCCGACCGTCTGGTTGGACTCGGCGGTGGCGTAGGCACGCCGGACCTGGCCGAGCACCTGCTGCTCGCCGATCACCGCGGAGTCCAGGCCACTGGTCACCGCGAAGAGGTGCTCGACGGCGGCCTCGGCATACCGCACGTAGGCGTACTTGGTGAGGTCGCCCAGCGACATGCCGGAGTGTTCGGCGAGCACCTGGCCGATCACCGAAAGACCGCCGTGGAAGGCCTCGACGACCGCATAGACCTCGACGCGGTTGCAGGTGGACAGCACCATGGCCTCGGTCACCAGCGACGACTGAAGAACCTGGTCGACGATCTTGGCTTGATCGGACGCGTCGGTGCTCAACTGCTCCAGCACGGACACCGGGGCACTGCGGTGCGAAACCCCGAATAGCAGAACGCTCATGGCCTGGTCACCACGTCATCAAAGGTAGCCGTTCTACGGTCCGCTCACCAAATTTGCTGACTTGACTTCCCTGGTCGCTCCGCTCCTGCCCTCCGACGCAACCTATTCAGCGGCCCAGATCCGCACGCAGCCGCGGCTCGTCGATTTCCCAGTAACTGTGCTCGCGCCCGTCGAGCAGCACCACCGGCAGCCGGTCACCGTATTCGGCCCGCAGCGCCGGGTCACCGGCCACGGCTTCGGCGTCCACGTCGGTGGCCGCGAAGGCGAAATCGAGCTCGACCGCCAAGGCGGCCAGTCGGTCCCTGGCCCGGACGCACAAACCGCACCCGTCACGCGTCAAAAGCACTATGCAGTGTCTATCCCCCGGTCGCTCCGCTCCTGCCCGCCGAGGCTCCACGTTGATCAGTATCCCGTGGCTTAGTGTTGAGCCGTGTCCGAGTCCGGGGAGGTCGTCCACGACGAGCAGCCGGCGGCGCCGCTCGCCGACGACGAGCCGGCCACCCCGCCCCCGCCGCCCCCGCCGGATTTGACGGCAGCCGCGTTCTTCGACGTCGACAACACCTTGGTGCAGGGCTCGTCGCTGGTGCACTTCGCCCGCGGCCTGGCCGCCAGGAAGTACTTCACCTACGGCGACCTGGCTCGATTCGGCTACGCGCAGGCCAAGTTTCAGCTCACCGGCAAGGAGAACAGCGACGACGTGGCCGAAGGCAGGCGCAAGGCACTGGCCTTCATCGAAGGGCGCCCCACCGCCGAACTCGTCGCGCTCGGCGAAGACGTCTACGACGAGATCATCGCCGACAAGATCTGGTCCGGCACCCGCGCACTTGCCCAGATGCACCTCGACGCCGGCCAGCAGGTCTGGCTGGTCACCGCGACGCCCTACGAGCTCGCCGCCACCATCGCCCACAAGCTCGGCCTGACCGGCGCGCTGGGCACGGTGGCCGAGTCGGTCGACGGCGTCTTCACCGGTCGGCTGGTCGGCGAGATCCTGCACGGCGCGGGCAAGGCCCACGCGGTGCGGTCGCTGGCCATTCGCGAAGGCCTCAACCTGCGGCGCTGCACCGCCTATTCGGACAGCTTCAACGACGTGCCGATGCTGTCGCTGGTCGGCACGGCCGTCGCGATCAACCCCGACGCCGCCCTGCGCGACCTGGCCCGCGAGCGTGGTTGGGAGATCCGTGACTTCCGCACAGCACGGAAGGCCGCTCGGGTCGGCGTGCCTTCTGCGCTCGCGCTCGGTGCCCTCGGCGGCGCCCTGGCCGCAGTGGTGTCCCGTCGCCAGGACGGTCGCTGAGCAATCGCTGATAAGCTCAGCGCCGCTTCCATGCCAAGGAAGCAAGAGGGGGAGCGAATCCGATCATGAGCATCGCCGAAGACATCATCGGTACCCATTTCCGGTATCCCGATTACTTCGAGGTCGATCGCGAGAAGGTCCGCGAATTCGCCCGTGCGGTGAAGGACGAGCACCCCGCTCACTACACCGAGGACGCCGCCGCCGAGTGCGGGTACGACTCGCTAATCGCCTCACTGACGTTCGTCGCCGTCGCGGGACGACGGGTGCAGGAGGAGATCTTCAACCAGTTCGACGTGCCGGTCGACATGGAGCGCGTGCTGCACCGCGACCAGAAGCTGGTCTTCCACCGCCCGATCGTTGCCGGTGACAAGCTGTGGTTCGACTCCTACCTCGATTCGGTGATCGAGTCGCACGGCGCCATCCTCACCGAGGTCCGCGGCGAGGTCACCGACGACGACGGCAAGCCGGTGCTCACCAGCATCGTCACCATCCTCGGCGAGGCCTCGCACCCGGACGAGACCGAAGAGGTCACTGCTCAGATCGCTGCGGCGCGCGATGCGGTCGTCGCGAGAATGATTGCCAAGCAAACCTCGTCGGGCGACGGGTAGCGGTCAGCCGAGGAAGGCGTTCCCGCGGTTGGCGAGCAGCTGGTACAGCGTCTGCTGGATGGTCTCGCGGACCTGGTCGGTCAACTCGAAGGTGACCATCGGGTCGTCGGCCGCCAACTCGTCGTAATCCTCGGTGTGGATCGGTTCCCCAAACTGGATGTGCCACTTGGACGGCAGCGGGATCAGCCCGGCCGGGCCCGCCAACGGGAAGAACGGCGTCACCGGGAAGTACGGCAGGCCCAGCAGCCGGGCCAGCAGCTTGACGTCGGCGATCATCGGATAGATCTCCTCCGAGCCGACGATCGAGCACGGCACGATGGGCGCCTTCGCGCGCAGCGCCGCGGCGACGAAACCGCCGCGGCCGAACCGCTGCAGCTTGTAGCGGTCACGGAACGGCTTGCCGAGACCCTTGTAGCCCTCTGGGAACACGGCGGTCAGCTCGCCGGCGGCCAGCAGCCGGTGCGCGTCGGCAGTGCAGGCCATGGTGTGCCCCGCCTTGCGCGCGGCCTGGCCGAACACCGGGAGGTCGAACACCATGTCGGCGGCCAGCAGGCGCAGATCGCGGTGCGCGGGATGCTCGTCGTGCACCGCCACCGACGTCATCAGCCCGTCGAACGGCAACACGCCCGCGTGGTTGGCCACGATGAGTGCCGCACCGGTGTCCGGCAGGTTCTCGATACCGCTGACCTCGACCCGGAACCACGACTTGAAGAACACTCTCAGCAAAGGCAAAAAGATTGCCCCGTTGAGATGAGGATCGAAGCCGAACTCGTCGACGGTGTAGTCGCCCACCATCCGCTTGCGCACGAATTCGGCGATCGCCGCGATGCGCTGCGCCAGCTCGTTGGGGGTGTCGTCAACCGTCGTGGAGCCCGACGCCGAACTGCGACGTTGGTCGATCTCCTGGACCACCGCGGCTATCTGCTCGGCCGAGGCACGGGTCCCCGGGTCCTCCAGCAGCGAGGGATGCCTGCGTGCGCCGTCAGCCCGCGCGGCCGCCCGTCGCTGAGCCGATGCACGGCTCGAATTCGAGTGCAGCGGAATCACTTTCGCTTTTGAGTCGCCCGCCACGTCGATACCCTCTCCCCAACCCAACCAGGTTTTTCTAACGTCCCCACCGCTGCGCCAACGCGACCGCGCGATTCTCCACAGAGAGTACCCATCGCGGGTCGACGATCGGCGTCAATCCACGACCGCGTACGTAATCGTCAAAAGCCTCCGCAGTCGTCCACTTCGGGTTATAGCCTAGATCCTTGCGCATCCGCGAGGTGTCCATCACCCGGCCGTAACTCAGGTAGTTCAACTGCTCACGATCAAGCTCAGTGTAGCGAGTTGCGCGCCTCAACGAATCCACCGCCGCCAGCGCGGATCTCGGAACCGGCAGCGGAATCCGGCCCGACCGGCGGATGGCCTGAGACATCATGATGATTCCGGACGCGCCGACGTTGTAGGTGCCTGCACGACCTGCCATGGTCGCCCGCTCGAGCACGCCGAGCGCGTCCTGTTCGTGTAGCAGCTGCAGCCGGGCGTCGTGTCCGAGCACCGACGGCACCACCGGGCCCGCCAGATACCGAGACAGCGCGGTGTCCATGGCCGGCCCGATCATGTTGGCCAGCCGCAGAATCGTGACCGCGATGTCCGGCCTGCGCCTGGCCAGACCGCGCGCGTAGCCCTCGATGTCGATGCTGTCGCGGGCGAAGCCCTCCCCCGGTGGCCTGCGTGCGCTGCCGGCCTCGGAGAACAGCACCGGGTCGCGCGGGCTCGAGCCGTACACCTCGGAGGTGGACTTGAGCACCACGCGGCGAACCGACGGCGCCTTCTGGCACGCCGCGAAGAGCTGCATCGCGCCCATCACGTTCTGTTCCTTGAGCGCCACCCGGCCACCGGCGCGGGGGGCATAGGACGCCGCCGCAGCGTGCACGACGGTGTCGACGTCGCCGTTGCGGATCACCTTGGCGATGAACGGGTTTCGGATGTCGGCCCGGACGAACTCGGCCCGGCCCATCCGGCGCAGCAGATCCTTGCTCGGTGCGATGGCATCCACGGCGATGACGTGGTTGATCAGCGGATTCTGGGCGAGCCTGGCAGTCAGGTATCCGCCAAGGAACCGGCACGCACCGGTGACAAGAACCACCTTGGGGTAGTGCACGGTGTCCTGGAAGTCAGAACCTCCCCCGGAACTCGAGCCGTGCGGCGGCCGACCCGTGGGATCCATCCGGTCAGCCTATCGGCTCAAGGCGCAGGCTACTTGCCAAGCTTTCTACGCTGCACCCGAGTGCGACGAAGCAGTTTGCGGTGCTTCTTCTTCGACATGCGCTTGCGTCGCTTCTTGATGACTGAACCCATGAACTCCACTACCTAGCCACTTCCGGACCACGATGGCCTCGACCTGGTAACCCTACCGGCCAGCGGCGGTG
>JAVRPF010000683.1:0-2843 GCA_032162385.1 Mycobacterium sp. | reverse complement strand
ACGCAGGTAGTCGTAGACCTCGGTGATGGTGCCGACGGTCGAGCGAGGGTTGCGGTTGGTGGACTTCTGGTCGATCGACACCGCGGGCGACAGGCCCTCGATGAAGTCGACGTCGGGCTTGTCCATCTGGCCGAGGAACTGCCGGGCGTACGCCGACAGCGATTCCACGTAGCGGCGCTGGCCCTCGGCGAAAATGGTGTCGAATGCCAGCGACGACTTGCCGGAACCGGACAATCCGGTGAACACGATCAGTGCATCGCGTGGCAGATCAAGATCGATGCCCCTCAGGTTGTGCTCACGTGCACCCTTGATGATCAGGCGGTCTGCCAACAGATCCCTTTCCCGGTCCCGTACTGCTCTCCGACCCGCAGAAAGCCGTCTATGCACCATGCTATGTCCACCCACCGACAAGCCCGATACCGTGGCTGACATGACTAGAGTCGATGACCACTACACAGGCCATGTCGAACCGGGCACCGCCGCACGCCGCACGCTCCCTGGGGCGTCGATCGTGAAGGCATCGGTCGGCCCGATGGACAACAACGCGTACCTCATCACGTGTTCCGCGACTGGCGAGACGCTACTCGTCGACGCTGCCAACGACGCGACCCTCCTGATCGAACTGGTCGAGCGCCATGCGCCCAAGCTGTCGCTGATCGTCACCAGCCACCAGCACCGCGATCATTGGCTGGCGCTGGCCGAGGTGGTCGAAGCCACCGGTGCTCCCACCGCCGCCCACCGGCTCGACGCCGAACCGCTGCCGGTCAAGCCCGACCGGATCCTCGGCAACGGCGATACCGTCCAAGTCGGCGAGCTGCGCTTCGACGTCATCCACCTGCAGGGTCACACCGAGGGGTCGGTGGCGCTCGCGCTTGGTGGGGCCGCCGCGGGCGAGGCGGTCCAGCTGTTCACCGGCGACTGTCTGTTCCCCGGCGGTGTCGGCAAGACGTGGCAACCTGGCGACTTCGAGCGGCTACTGGGCGATGTGAGCACCAAGGTGTTCGACGTCTACCCGGACTCGACCGTCGTGTATCCGGGGCACGGCGACGACACCACGCTGGGCGCCGAACGTCCGCACCTGGCCGAGTGGAAGGAACGGGGCTGGTAGCCCCCGCCCCTGACGTCAGGAGGTGTGGACGATGAGGACGTCGGTCTTGGAGCGGCGCGCCACGTTCGCGGGCACCGAGCCGAGCAGTCGGCCGGCAATGGTGCTCAGGCCGACGTTTCCGACCACGAGCAGGTCGGCATTGACCTCGGCTGCCAGATCGACCAGAGCGTCCACGGGAGCGCCGACGATGGCCTTCTCCTCGACGTCGTTGGCGCCTGCGGCCTTGGCGCGGTCCTTGGCCTCGCGCAGGATGGCGTAGATCGGGGCGTTGCCAGCCATCTTGTAGCCCTCGTCCTTGAGGACGTCGGCCGCACGCTGGTCTTCACTCTGAGGGAAGTACGCCGTTGCCACGATCACCTTGGCGCCCGACCCGGCGGCGATCGCGCCGGCCCGGTCGACCGCACGCAGCGACGAATCCGAACCGTCCGTGCCTACCACCACGGTCTGATAGCCGCTCATGCATGCCCTCCCAGTGTCGTTTACAACGCCATTCGAGACAGTAACGCCTCACCCCCCGAGCCGGGGATCGATTCGACGACACGCGTTCGCTCGGTTGGCCAGGCATCGTGCCTTCTACCGGCAATGATGGTAGCCCGGGGGCACACCTCAAAAGTGATGCCGTGACGAAACCTACGTGTGCCATCCGGCGCCGATGGGGTCGCACCGCCCGGGTCGACGTGACCTGCGTCATGGCGATGCGTCACCGGCCATCGCAATCACGTTCGACGCCAGCTGGTTTCGCTTGCCCCTGCCGATCAGGGCGGGTCGCGGGGTCGAAGTTGGACAACCCAGGGTTCGTGCGCCTCGACGGCAAAATCGCTGTCGGAGAACGTGTAGCGGTATCACGGCGGAACATCGGCGGACAGCCGAAGTCGCTCGACGACGTCGTCGACCAGACCCTGTGACGAGCCCTCGAGTTGCTGGATACCGTTCTTCCCGGTATCAAACTGTGGGATGGCAGTTCACTCGGCTGGTGACCGGGCCTAGGTGAGCCGTGGATCTGTCCGCGAGACAGGGCGCCCTCGAACGCGTCCAGCCGACCCGAACGCCGACGGCGGGCGGGCTCGATCCCGTCGTCGTGGCCGTGTTCGCGATCGTGGTGAGCGCCGCGGGCGCCGCACGGCCGTCGCTCTGGTTCGACGAGGCCGCCACGATCTCTGCAGGGACGCGCTCGGTGCCAGAGCTGTGGTGCCTGCTGGGCAACATCGACGCGGTGCACAGGCTGTACTACCTGCTGATGCACGGGTGGTTTGCGGTCTTTCCCGCCACCGAGTTCTGGACCCGGGTGCCCAGTTGCCTCGCCGTCGGGGTGGCCGCGGCGGGCGTCGTCGTGTTGGGTCGGCAGTTCTCCAGTCGCACGGTCGCGGTGTCGGCGGGGATCGTGTTCTCGATTCTGCCGCGCATCACCTGGGCCGGTATCGAGGCCCGTCCGTATGCCCTGTCGACGGCGTGCGCGGTCTGGTTGACCGTTCTGGTGGTCGCCAGTGCACGCCAGGAACGGACATGGTCGTGGGTTGGCTACGCCATTGCGCTCGCCGTCTCGACGGTGTTGAACGTCTTCGTCGTCCTGATCGTGCTTCCCCATGCATTCATCGTGGTGCGCACTGCGCGGCGCCGGTCGACGGTCTTCTGGTGGGCAGGCTGGTGTGCGGCGGCGATGGTCGCGGTGACTCCGTTCGTGCTGTTCAGCCGCGCCCAGATCGGTCAGGTCCGCTGGATTCCGCCGCTGAGCCCT
>JAVRPF010000682.1:0-5155 GCA_032162385.1 Mycobacterium sp. | reverse complement strand
ATGGCGCTCGGCTTCAGACCGCTGAAGGCGGCCGTGCTTGCGCTGGTAGCCAACACCGCGCCCGTCGCGTTCGGCGCCATGGCCACGCCCATCATCACGCTGGGCAAGGTCACCGAGTTGCCCGTCGACACGCTCGGCGCAATGGTCGGTCGGCAGACCCCGCTCCTGGCGCTGTTCGTGCCGTTGGCGCTGGTTGCCATCGTCGACGGCTGGCGCGGTATCCGCGAGACCTGGCCGGCGGCCGTGGTCTGCGGCTTCGTGTTCGCCATCGCGCAATATGCCACTTCGAACTTCGTGTCGGTGCCGCTGGCCGACGTGGTGGCATCCCTGCTGTCCGCCGCCGCGGTGGTGCTGCTGGTCCGGGTCTGGCGGCCCCGGCACACCTACAGCGAGCCTGCCGCCGTCGCAGGCGGCGCGGCCGACGAACCGTCGCCCGATTTCGCCCAGCGGGTCGAGCACGCCGACGCTCGTCATGATTCCCGCGCCGATGTCGTTCGGGCCTACGCGCCCTACGGGATCATCATCGTGGTCTTCGTGATCTGCCAGATCCCCGCGGTGAAGAGACTGCTCGACAAGGCGACATTCGCGGTGAACTGGCCCGGCCTCAACGTGATCAACGCCAACGGCGACCCGTCGACGCTGACCAAGTTCACCCTCAACCTGCTGACCACTCCTGGCACGCAGATGCTCGTCGCCGGCATCATCACGATGGTCGCGCTGCGGCTGTCCGTGCCACGGGCACTCAAGGCGTACGGGGCGACGCTTCATCAACTGCGCTGGGCGATCGTGACCGTGATGACGGTGCTCGCACTGGCGTTCGTGATGAACCTGTCCGGTCAGACGATCACCCTAGGCACCTGGATGGCCGCGGCGGGCGGCGCGTTCGCACTGCTGTCGCCCATCCTGGGTTGGCTCGGGGTCGCGGTCACCGGATCGGACACCTCATCCAACTCACTTTTCGGCGCGCTGCAGGTCACGGCCGCGAACCAGGCCGGGCTGTCGGAGGTCCTGATGGCCGCGGCGAACAGTTCCGGCGGTGTGCTTGGCAAGATGATCTCGCCGCAAAACCTCGCCATCGCGGCCGCGGCGGTCGGCCTCGACGGCAAGGAGGGCGACATCTTCCGCCGGGTCATCCTGTGGAGCCTGGGGTTCCTGGTCGTGCTGTGCATCCTGTCCGGACTGCAGGCTTCGCCCGTGCTGTCGTGGATGGTGCCGTGATGCACCTCGTAGCATCGACTTGTGGTCACAGACGTGCTGGGTGAGCTGATCGCCGAACTTCCCGACGGCGCCGTCGTCGTCGATCCCGACATCGTCGCCTCGTATCGGCAGGACCGCGCCGCCGACCCCAACGCGGGCACCGCGATCGCCGTGGTCAGACCGCGTCGCACCGAGGAGGTGCAGACCGTGCTGCGGTGGGCCACCAAGCACGGGGTGCCGGTGGTGCCTCGAGGCGCAGGCACGGGACTCTCTGGCGGTGCCACCGCGCTGGACGGCGGCATCGTGCTGTCCACCGAGCGGATGCGCGACATCACCGTCGACCCGGTGACCCGCACGGCCGTGACGCAACCGGGCCTATTCAACGCCGAGGTGAAGAAGACCGTCGCCGAGTATGGGCTGTGGTATCCGCCGGAC
This sequence comes from Mycobacterium sp., assembly GCA_032162385.1. GTDB lineage: Bacteria > Actinomycetota > Actinomycetes > Mycobacteriales > Mycobacteriaceae > Mycobacterium. Next base: position 3,523 of record JAVRPF010000682.1, on the reverse strand, counting down.
CCCTCGTCGTTCGAGATCTGCAGCATCGGCGGCAACATCGCGACCAACGCCGGCGGACTGTGCTGCGTGAAGTACGGCGTCACGACCGATTACGTGCTGGGCCTACAGGTGGTGCTCGCCGACGGCACCGCGGTGCGCCTTGGCGGCCCGCGCTTGAAGGACGTTGCGGGCCTGAGCCTGACCAAGTTGTTCGTCGGCAGCGAGGGCACACTCGGCGTGATCACCGAGGTGACGCTGCGACTGCTGCCGCCGCAGCACAGGGGCTGCACGGTGGTGGCATCGTTCGACTCGGTGGCGGCCGCAGCCGATGCGGTGGTCACGATCACCGGCAAGATCAGACCGTCGATGCTGGAGTTCATGGACGCCGTCGCGATCAACGCCGTCGAGGACAAGCTCAAGATGGGGCTGGACCGCAAGGCCGCCGCGATGATGGTCGCCGCGTCCGACGACCGTGGGCCCGCTGGCACCGAGGACGCCGAGTACATGGCGCGCGTATTCACCGAGCACGGTGCGACGGAGGTGTACTCCACCGACGACCCCGACGAGGGCGAGGCCTTCGTGGCGGCGCGGCGGTTCGCCATCCCCGCGGTCGAGGCCAAGGGGACGCTGCTGCTCGAGGATGTCGGAGTGCCGTTGCCCGCGTTGGCCGACCTGGTGTCCGGAGTGGAGAAGATCGCCGCGCAACACGGCCTGATGATCTCGGTGATCGCGCACGCAGGCGACGGCAACACCCACCCGCTGATCGTGTACGACCCCACCGACCGCGACGAGGCCGAGCGCGCCCAGCTGGCGTTCAGCGACATCATGGATCTGGCCCTCGGCCTTGGCGGCACGATCACCGGCGAGCACGGCGTTGGCCGACTCAAGCGGCCGTGGCTCGCCGGCTATCTGGGTCCCGAGGCGATGGAGCTCAACCGCCGAATCAAGCAGGCATTGGACCCGGACAACATCCTCAACCCTGGCGCCGCGATCTAGGTCAAGACACGAACACGCCCTCCCCCTCGTGCGGGGAGGGCGTGCTGGCCGGGGTCAGTTCATGTGTCCCGGGCCGTGGTGGCCCTGCCAGCCGGGGACCTGCGTCGGCGCAGGCGTGGCGTAGTAGTCCGGGTAGTACTGATAGCCGGGGCCGACCGGAGCCGGCGCGGTGGTAGTCGTCGGGGTGGCGGGTCCAGGGGTGGCGTTGGCCATTCCGACCAGGCCGAGGGCCGCGCCGCCGATGATGCCGGCGGCTACTGCCGGGAGAGCGCAGTAGCGGGCGAAGTTGCGAGCGATGCTCGTCATTTCTCAATCCTTCTGTGTGAGTGTGTATTTCGGTCGTCCTCCGGTGGATTCCGGCGATGAGCTAACTATGTCGCGGCGGCGGCGCCGTGTATGTCGGGCGACTGGTGGAGACACCGGATGAAAGTCGTGTCCCCCAATCGGTGGACACGTGGACCCGCGAGGGTGCGCGAAGTGCTGACGCTTTGCGGCGTGCCGCACAGCAGATACGCACGCTCGCGGAAGATGGGTTGCTGCTTGACACTCGGCGCGCTATGTCGTACTCATAAGACATGATGGCTTATTTGTCTCATCGCACCCCGGCCCGGTTCCAGCAGGCCACCGCGGCGACCTGGCCCGACCCGTGGCCGATGTATCGGGCGCTGCGCGACGACGACCCCGTGCATCACGTCGTCCCCGATGACAACCCCGGCAACGACTACTACGTGCTATCGCGCCACGCCGACATCTTCTCCGCCGCCCGCGACCACGAGACGTTCTCGTCGGCCCAGGGCCTGACCATCAACTACGGCGAGCTGGAGCTGATCGGCCTGGCCGACAACCCGCCGATGGTCATGCAGGACCCGCCGGTGCACACCGAGTTCCGCAAGCTGGTCTCGCGCGGCTTCACCCCGCGGCAGGTCGAGGCGGTGGAGCCCAAGGTCCGCAAGTACGTGGTCGAGCGCATCGAGCGGATCCGGGCCAACGGCGGCGGCGACATCGTCGGTGAGCTGTTCAAGCCGCTGCCGTCGATGGTCGTCGCGCACTACCTCGGCGTGCCCGAGGAGGACCGCAACCAGTTCGACGGCTGGACCGAATCGATCGTGGCGGCAAACACCGCAGAGGGCGGCATCGGCGGTGCGCTGAAGAATCTCGGCGACGCGCTGGGCGGGATGATGGCGTACTTCACCGCGCTCATCGAACGCCGCCGCAGCGAACCCGAGGACGACACCGTGTCGCACCTGGTGGCCGCGGGCGTCGGCGCCGACGGCGACATCGCCGGCGTGCTGTCGATCCTCGCGTTCACGTTCACGATGGTCACTGGCGGCAACGACACCACCACCGGGATGCTCGGCGGTTCGGTGCAACTGCTGCATCAGCGGCCCGACCAGCGCACGCTGCTGGCCGAGAACCCGGACCTGATCGGCGATTCCGTCGACGAGTTCCTGCGGCTGACCTGCCCCGTCCAGATGCTCGGCCGCACGGTGACGCGCGACGTGACCGTCGACGACACCACGATCCCCGAGGGCCGCCGCGTGATGTTCCTCTACGGGTCCGGCAACCGCGACGAGCGGCAGTACGGTGACGATGCCGGCGAGCTGGACGTGGCCCGCAAGCCACGCAACATCCTGAGCTTCAGCCACGGCGCACACCATTGCCTCGGTGCGGCCGCTGCCCGCATGCAGTCACGGGTGGCACTCGAGGAGCTCATGACCCGCATCCCCGACTTCGACGTCGACGAGGACGGAATCGTCTGGGCGGGCGGCAGTTACGTGCGTCGTCCGTTGTCGGTGCCGTTCACGGTGAAATGATGCCTGCCGACTGGCTGGCCGAACGCCGCACCGAAGTGGCCGCCGACCGGATCCTCGACGCAGCGGAGGAGTTGTTCATCCGCCGGGATGCAGCCACTGTAGGAATGAACGAGATCGCAAGGGCCGCAGGATGTTCACGCGCCACGGTGTACCGCTACTTCGAGAACCGCGATGCTCTGTACATCGCGTACGTGCACCGTGAGACCTACCGGGTGTTCAGCGAAATGGGCAAACACATCGCCGGCATCTCCGACCCGCGCGAGCGACTGCTCGAAGGCGTGGTCGCGTCGTTGCGCAGCGTCCGCGAAAGTCCGGCGCTGTCATCGTGGTTCGCCTCGACCCAGCGCCCGATCGGCGGCGAGATGGCAGAACGCTCGGAGGTGATCAAGGCGCTGACGGAGGCCTTCCTCGGCTCCCTGGGCATCGACGACGTCGAGCAGCGTGCGCGCTGGTTGGTCCGCGTGATGATCTCACTGCTGGTGTTTCCCGGTCACGACGAAGCCGACGAGCGGGCCATGCTGGAGGAGTTCGTGCTGCCGATGGTCGCGCCGACGCAACGCGACGCGGTCTAGCGTCAGGCCACCCAGTACGCCTGGGCCTTGATCGACTTGCGCGGAATCTTGTAGTCCTCGCGGAAGATCTTGGCCACCGCGCGGGTGGTCCGGTTGTCGCAGGCGACCCAGCCGAAGTGGTCGGTGGCGTCGAAGGCGGATGCGCCGACCGCCTCCACCAGG
>JAVRPF010000681.1:0-11141 GCA_032162385.1 Mycobacterium sp. | reverse complement strand
TCGACGTGCTCACCAGTATGTGCGCAAGGCTGTACGGGCGCGGTGGCGCGCGGAATGGGGCGATGCGGGCGACCAGACGTGATCGGGGTGCGGCCGCGTGATCGTGGCGATGCGCACGGTGGCCCAGGCCGCGAGAGTAGCTGCCGCCACTGGTGGGGCGCATCTGGCAGGCACGCCCGATGAGAACGGCACACCCCGGCTTTCCCGCAGCGTGGATGTCGGCGCGGATTTCGAGGCCCACCGCGCGGCGGTGGAAGCGGTGTCGGTGCTGTTCACACTGTTCGACGATCACGGCGGTGAGTTGGTCGAAGTTCCGTCGGGCTGGACGGTGACCGCGGCGAAGTTCGAGGTGCAATGGCCCGCCGAAACGGACCGGGCGGCTTTGGTGCGGTCGCATTTCGGTGCCCGCAGGTTCGCGTTCAACTGGGGCCTGGCACGGGTGAAGGCCGACATCGAAGCTCGCACAACCGATCCGGCCCATGAGTCGGTGCGCTGGGATCTGGGCTCGTTGCGCAAGGTGTGGAATCAGACCAAGGATGAGGTGGCGCCGTGGTGGGCGACCAACAGCAAGGAGTGCTACTCGGCCGGTCTCGCCGATTTAGCTCAAGCACTGAACAACTGGAGTGCCAGCAAGGCCGGCACCCGTCACGGCCGGCGGGTGGGATTCCCCCGAGTCAAGTCCAGTCGCCGCGACCCGGGTCGGGTGCGGTTCACCACCGGCACCATGCGGCTTGAGCCGGATCGGCGCACCATCACCGTGCCGGTGATCGGTGCACTGCGCGCCAAGGAGAACACCCGCCGCGTGCAACGCCACGTCGCATCGGGGCGGGCACACATCCTCAACATGACCCTGTCGCAGCAGTGGGGCCGGTTGTTCGCCTCAATCAGTTATGCGCTGCGCACACCGGCCACGGAGCGCACTGTGACCCAGCCAACGGTGCGGGCCGGGGTCGACCTCGGTGTACGCACCCTGGCCACGGTCGCCACCATCGACACCGCCACCGGCGAGCAGACACTGACTGAGTATCCGAATCCGGCCCCGCTCAAGGCGACGCTGACCGCGCGTCGTCGGGCCGGGCGTGAACTTTCCCGCCGCATACCCGGCTCACTGGGATGGACAGCAGCGAAAACCAAGCTGGCCCGCCTCGACCGCCGATGTGTGCATCTGCGTCGGGAAGCTGCCCACCAGCTCACCACCAAGCTGGGGGGCAGCTACGGCCACATCGTGATCGAAGACCTCGACGTGGCCGCAATGAAACGGGGCATGGGGCGGCGGGCGTTCCGCCGGGCCGTCTCCGACGCCGGCATGGGTGCGATCAAACCCATGCTGGTGTACAAGACCGCCCGCCACGGTGGGCGATTGACGGTGGCCGATCGCTGGTTTGCCTCCAGCCACATCCACCACGGCTGCACTCAACCCGACGGCACACCGTGCCGCCTCGTGGGCAAAGGCCGCATCAACAGACACCTGGTCTGCCCACAGACCGGGGAGGTGTTTGACCGCGACAGAAACGCCGCGCGCAATCTCCGTGACTGGCCGGATAACGCCAGTTGTGGCCCAGTTAGGGCCACGGCCCCATCGGTACCCAGGCCAACCACAACGGTTGGTACAGGCCATGGCGCCGACGCCGGATCACCCGGCGCCGGCGGAGCTTCTGTAAGACCTCGCCCACGCGGGGCCCGAAGCGGCGAGGCCAAAACCCAAACCCCGCAAGGGGACGCCGCTTGAGCGTGCAACCAAAACACACTCAACGGCAACGGGATACTGGCTGTACACGAACAACAACCGCGACAAGGATCTCCACATGTACGTCCCGTCCCACTTCGCTCCCGACGAGGCAGCTGTCGACGAGCTGCTCACCCGCCACGGCGCAGCCGATCTGATCACTGCCACCCCAGACGGGCTGCGGGCCACGATGCTGCCGTTCGTCTACGACCGCGAGCGCCGCGCACTGCTCGGGCATTTCGCCCGCAACAACGATCACTGGCGGCAGCCGGTTCTCGGTGAGGCACTCGTCATCGTCCGTGGGCCCGACAGCTACATCAGCCCGTCCTGGTATCCCTCGAAGGTCGAGCACGGCCGCGTGGTGCCGACCTGGAATTACACGACTGCCCACGTCCACGGCGCGCTATCCGTCCACGACGACGTGGACTGGCTCGCCGACTTGGTGCGGCGTCTCACCGAGAAGCACGAGGCGGGCAGGCAGGCACCGTGGTCCGTTGACGACGCACCGGAGAAGTTCGTTCGGGGACAGCTGCAGGCGATCGTCGGCGTCGAGATCGCCATCAGCCGCATCGAGGCGAAGTTCAAACTCAGCCAGAACCGGCCGGACGCCGACATCGACGGGGTGATCGCCGGCCTACAGGAGGTCGGCGACGAGTCGAGTGCAGCAGCCGTGCGAGAACACCGGCGCTGACCACTGCGGTGTCAGCTCGCCCGCGGCCCTGCGAACTCGGTCCACGGGCGGGCGCGGTCGACGGCCACGGCGACGAGCCGCTCCAGGCGCGGACGGGCGACATCGACCAGGAATCGCTCACGCTCGGAACCCGAGAGCTGCAGCGACTCGCGCCACACCGAACGCCCCGCGATGAATCCCGAGGCGCCGCCCTCGTCGAAGGCGATCTGCAGCACCTTGGTGAAGTCGTCGAACGGTACGCCTGCCGACAGCACCGCCCATGGCCGGTCGAGCACCTCGCCGAGCCGGCGGCACCCCTCGGGCGAGCCGGGGTATTCCAGCTTCAGTAGGTCGCAGTCGATCTCGTTCAGCGCACGCGCCGCCTCGACGACGGCGTCCTCGCGGCGCCTGGCCGAGAGGTCTTCGCCCTCGAACGGGTACACCAGGTTCTCGATCACCGATGGAATGCCGACCTGCTTGCAGTCGGCGACGACCTCGCGCACGGCCTGCAGGCACTGCTCGACGAGATCGGGCTCGCCCGCGGCGGGCGGGGGACGGTCGGCCCGCAGCTGGGCGAAGAACTTGTTCGCGTCGCCGCTCTGCGACAGCACCCACCGCGAGTCCAGCGCAGGGTCGCGGCGCGTGACCGGCTCCACGCCCAGCTTGCCGCGCTCGGCAGGCTCGGAGGCCACCAGCAGGCCGCAGGACTCGGCGAGCGCCCCGGTGCCGGTAACCGCGGGGACGCCGTAGGTCGGGTCGAACAGGATGCCGCTCGCCAGCGGGGTGAGGACGCGGGCGACGTCGGTCTTCGCCCCCACCATGTCGTCGTCGGTGGCGTCGACGCCGACCGCACTGAACATGCGCCGCAACGTGTTTCGCTGATCCATCGCGATGATCGAGAACACCCCGTCTGACGCGATGTCGGCAAGTGTGCGTACGGGTTGGGTGGTGGTGGACGGTGTGGACATGTCTCTCCTTCTAGACGCGGCTTGGGATGATGGCCCGTTGGGCCAACAGCGCGGCGCCGGCGACGCCGGGCTCGGGCAACTCGGAAAACGTCAAGTGGTCCATCACCGCGGACTTCGCCGCCCGCACGCTCGCCATTCGGGTCCAGCCTCCGCTGGCAACCGCTCGTGAGTGCGGGCCGACTACGGCTTCCATCAGGTCGAGCAGGGCCTTGGTCTCGCTCGCGGTGTAGCGGGTGGCGGCGGCCCAGACGGCGGCCGGATCGGCTCCGTCGCGCACGCGCAGAACCACGTCGTCGCCCGTCGGACCGGCCCCTGAGACGTGGAGGCCGGCCGGCAGCGACCCGACCGCCAGTGCGGCGTGGTCGAGTGCGTCCCGCTCCGCCGCGGCGGTCGTACCCAGCAGCGCGAGCACCCGGCGCAGCAGCAGACCGCCGCGGACACCACCGATGAGCGCGCTAGTGCCGGGCAGCACGTGCATGCCGACCGAAATGCCTTTCCCGACAAGATGTTCACGCTGCTCGTCGGTGAGGACACCGGGCAACGACCGGACGACGACGTCGGCGGTTCCCGTGGAGTTGAAGAGTTCGTCCTGGCCCGTCGCGCCGACGCCGATGGCTGCCACTGCGTGGTCGTGGCCGCCGACGACGAGCGCGGCATCCTGCAGACCCGCCGGCAATCCGGTGTGCGCCAGCGTGCCCACGCTCTCGCCGTACGGCTGACGGGCGGGCAGCAACGTCGGTGGCAGACCGAGCTCCTCCGCACCTTCGGCCCACGGTGCGCCCGTCGCCTGGTCGAGCAGGCCGGTTCGGGATGCCAGCGACGGCTCGTGCACCAGCTCGCCGCCGAGCCGGTGCACGACGTATTCGGGCATGCTGAGCCAACGGTGCGCGGGTGTCAGCTCGAGCCCGTTGTCGACGAACCACAACAGCTTCGCGACGCTGGCCTGGCAGTCCAACGGCAGCCCGGTCCTTCGTACGAAGTGAAGTCCGAAGTGCTTGTTGTGCAACGATATCGACTCGGTCTGCCGGGCGCCGCGGCGGTCGAACCACGCGACCACGGGGGTCCGCGGCGCGCCGGATCCGTCGAGCAGCACGCCGCTTTCGGCCAGCCCCGCCACGGCAACCGCTGACACCCGCAGCGGCGCACCGGCAGAGGCCTGCTCGTAGGCGCGGCGCAGCAGCTCGACGGCGAGTCCGACGAAGCACTCGGCGTCCATCTCGGTGCCGCCATCCGACGTTGTCGTCCACGGTGTGCGAGCCTCGACCAATGCCAGCTGCTCGCCATCTGGTGTGCGCAACAAGGCTTTCGACATCGTGGTGCCCAAGTCGATGCCTGCAACGGCTCCACGCGCGATCACGGCCGCAGCTCCCCGGAGCCGCGCGGAATCAGCCGTACGGGAACGTGAAGTGTCGACACGGGCAGGTCGGGTTGGGCGATCCGCTCGGCAAGTCGGGTGGCGGCCGCCTCGCCGACGGCCTCAGCCGAATGGTCGACGACGGTAACGCCGGGTCGCAGTAGGTCGGCCATGGCGAAGTCGCCGAAGCAGACCAGCGCGATATCGGTTCGGCCGAGGGCGTGCAGGGTGGGCACGACGCCGAGCGAACAGCGGGTCGCTGCGCTCAGGAGTGCGGTCGGGGGAACGTTGCCGGCCAGCAGGTTTCGTGTCGCCTCCGCCGCCGAGAGCGGGTCCGGGCACTCGGCGCGGACGAGCTGCGGGCCTGTGTCGAGCCCGTGGGCGGCCATCGCGCGCCGGTATCCGGCCAGGCGGGCCCGCGACGTCGGCACCAGCGGATGGTCGCTGACATACGCGATCCGCCGGTGACCGTGCGCGACGAGGTGATTCACGGCATCCGCCGTGGCGGCCTCGTCGTCGATGCCGACGACATCGGCCTCGAGCCCGGGGGCGGCGCGATCGACCAGCACGAGCGGTGTGTTGGTGCGCAGCCAGGCGTGGTCGCCGGCAGTGGGAGCCAACAGCATGCCGGAGACCCGGCGCGAGAGCATCTGCACGACGACGTCGCGCTCGCGGGCGGCGTCCCCGTGCGTCGAAGCGACGAGCACCGACTTGCCGTTGTTCGACGCGGCCCGCTCGACGGCTGCCACCATCGCGGAGAAGAACGGGTCGGCGATCGACTCGACGACCATGCCAATGGCGGTGTCGGTGCCTGCGCGCAGGGAACGGGCCATCGAGTCGGGTGTGTAGCTCAGGTCCCGCATGACCTGCTGCACCCGCGCGCGGGTGTCGACCGCGACCCTGGGGTCTTCGTTGAGCACGCGTGACGCCGTGCGCAGGCTTACCCCCGCTACCGCGGCGACGTCGCGCAAGATGCTCTTGGTCAACACCACTCCCTACCGATGCCATCGATGGCACAAACCAGTCTGGCGGATTGTGCCATCGATGGCAACCCGTTCAGCGGGGGAGCGCGTCGAGGACGGCGCGGGCCAGTTCGGCGGGGGGCAGGGTCGCGTCGAGCGCGATATGGGGCACGACGGGCGGGTCGCATGCCATCGCGGCCATTCCGGAAAGGTAAGCGGCCTCATCGGCGAGTTTCGCGGCGTCCCGGTCCGCGGTGCGCGCCCGTAGCCTGCGCAGCGCCTCGGCGGGCTCGAGGCGTAGCCACACCAGCAATGGCGTGCCGCCCGCGGCCACCAGCCGGTCGTGGGTCGCCGCCCAGGCGGCCGGGTCGGCGCGTTCGGCGGTGAACGGGGCGACCAGCACCACCGGTATCCCCGCGACGAGATTGTCGACGGCGAGGTCGAGCACCACCCGGTAGCGCGCTTGTCTGGTCAGCCCGGCCAGTCGCGGGTCGTCGAGGTCATCGATGCCCACCAGCCGTTGCACGACCCCGACGAGAGGAGCCGTGGCGACATCCTGCCCGATCACGGCCGCGCGCAGCTCACGTGCGACCAGGTGCGACAGCGTGGTCTTGCCGGACGCAGGCGCGCCGGACAACAGCACCACCGGCAGGGGGTTCACACGCCGACGCCGTTGACGGCCTGGCCGTGTCCGGCGCGCACCTTCTCACCCGGCATCGCGCATGACGTGCGCGTCACCAGGGCAACCGGCAGGACGGTGCGCCGCGGCAGCCGCCGAGTCGGCTGATCGAGCCGGGTGAAGAGCCGGTCGGCAGCGAAGCGCCCCATTGCGGCGCCGTCCTGGTTGACCACGGTGACCGCAGGCCTCAGCGCGGCGGCGGTGGGAAAGTCGCCGAAACCCACGATTCCAATGTCCTTGCGGCGCAACGCCTGCAGAGCAGATACCAGCGACACGGTGCAACGCGCATTTGAGGAGAACACCGCAGTCGGCGGGTCTGGCCCCTCGAGCATGCGGTGCAGCGCCGCCGTCACCGTGGACGTGTCGACGGCCCCGAGATGCACTAGTTCGCTGCGCTGCGGCAGTCCCGCCTCGGCCAGCGCCTCCTGGCAGCCCTGCAAGCGGAGAATCCCGGTCACGGCCTCGTCGCCCATGAACGCGATGCGTTCGTGCCCGTGCGAGATCAGGTGCCGGGTCGCCTCCCGGCCGCCACCGACGTCGTCCTGCACCACGGCGTCGGCGGTCAATCGGCCGGGTACGCGATCGACGAACACCAGCGGGGTGCGCTTCTGCCATGGCCGCAGGAAGGACATGTCGGGGCCGACCGGGCAGATGATCATGCCGGACACCCGCCGGTGGAGGACCGCCTCGATGGACCGCTGCTCGTGCGATGGTTCCCAGCCGACGCTCGTCACGATGACCGCGACGCCGCGCCGGCTGGCCTCGCGCTCGACCGCGCCGATGATGCTGGCGAAGAACGGGTCGGCCACGCCGGGCACCGCAACGCCGATCGCGGCGTCACGGCCGGTACGAAAGGTGACGGCGAGCATGTTCGGCACGTACTGCAGTTCGTCGACGGCTCGTTCGACGCGCTGGCGGACGTCTGCCGAGACGTAGCGGTCGTTGTTTACGACTCGCGAGACGGTCTTGGTGCTCACCCCCGCCTGCTGTGCAACGTCGCGCATGGTTGCCATCGACGCGTCCTCCTTGCCTCCCTCGGCGGCCAGTATGTCACCGATGTCAGACCGAGTGGACCCACTTTTCTGACACCGGTGACATAACCGCGAAGATGGCGTACTGTCCCGATCGCAGGGTGACCCAGGTAACACTCAAGGAAGAGGACGGGCCCGGCACATGAAGGCCGTGTATTACGAGGCCGCCAAGACGTGGTCTGTGACCGACATCCCGACGCCCCAGGCCGCGCCAGGGCAGGTGCGCATCAAGGTCGACCAGGTCGGTGTCTGCGGAACAGACCTGCATATCCACGAGGGCGACTTCGATGCGGTGTTCCCGCTGGTGCCCGGCCACGAGCTGGTGGGTGTGGTCGATCAGCTTGGCGAGGGAGTGAGCAGGTTCCGGGTCGGCGAGCAGGTCACGGTGAACCCGAACGTGTACTGCGGCGAGTGCGCCTACTGCCTGGCAGGCAGGCTCGGACAGTGTGCGGACATGAAGGGCTTCGGCAGCAATTTCCAGGGTTTCTTCGCCGAGTACACCGTCGCGGATCACAAGTTGGTGTTCTCGACCGAGGGGATGCCCATGGACACCGCGGTGTTCAGCGAACCGACGTCGTGTGCGATGCACGGTCTGGAGTCGCTGCAGATGCGCCCCGGTGGCAGCGCGTTGGTGCTCGGAGCCGGGCCCACCGGGCTGCTGCTCGCCCAGCTCATCGCGTCCGGTGGCGCGTCGTCGGTGACGGTAGCCGGCCCGAGCCAGTTCAAACTCGACACGGCGAGCCGGCTCGGGGTGGACCGGGTGGTGCGGATTTCGCGGGACGAACCGGACGCCAACATCGCTGCGCTGCTGGCGGTCTCGCCGCACGGCGATGGGTACGACGCCGTCGTGGAAGCCACCGGCTCGCCAACCGTCGGCGACATCTGTGTGCCGCTGACCCGCCGCGGCGGCACCGCTCTGATCTACGGCGTCACCCGCGAAAGCGACCTCGTTCGGTTCCACCCGTTCGACGTGTTCCGCCGCGAGATAACCATCAAGGGTTCGTTCGCCGAGATGACGTCGTTCGGTGCCGCCATCGACGCCCTGCGTGGCGGCAGGGTGCGCACCGACGGCCTCATCACCCACCGATTCGGGCTGGACGAATACGGGAACGCGCTGGAGACCCTGCGCGGCGATCCGACCGCGCACAAGGTCGTCATCGTTGCCTGAGCCGGTCGATCGGAGCATCACAGAGAGGTGATCGTGCAACCACAGCTCCTGCCACCCAACGTCGTACCGCACTGGTACGCGGGCGGGCCCGCGCTGGCCGCGTGGCGCGACCTGCCGCCGGTCGGTGAGCGCTCGCCCGAGGAGTGGGTGGGCGCCACCGTCGCCCGCTACGGTGACCCGAGTCTCGGACCCGCGAGGCTCGCCGACGGCACGCTGCTGCGTGATGCGGTCCGTGCGGAACCGCGCGACTGGCTCGGCCGCGACGACGGCGAGCCGGGTGACACCGGTGTGCTGGTGAAGCTGCTGGACGCCGGACAGCGCCTTCCCGTCCACGTGCATCCCACCCGCGCGTACGCGTCGCGGCACCTTGGCTGCGCCTACGGCAAGACCGAGGCGTGGTACGTCCTTCAAGCCGAGGAAGATGCCGCCGTCTGGGTCGGCTGGCGCGAGGACGTGGATCACGACCGCCTCTCGGCGCTCGTCGAGGCGCAGGACGCCGAGGCGATGCTTGCGCTCATGCACCGGATCCCGGTACGACCGGGCGACGGTGTGCTGGTGCCCGGCGGGACACCGCACGCGATCGGGGCCGGCATCCTGCTCGTGGAAGCGCAGGAGCCCACCGACCAGTCAATCTTGTTGGAGCGCACCAACACCACGGCGTCCGATGACGAGATCTTTCTCGGCCTCGCCCGGGACGTGGCGCTGTCGGTCGTGGAAACCGCGGCCCTGAGCGACGTCTCCGCGCTGACCCGGCACACTGCGGCCCACGTTGCCGGCCTGGTCGAGGTGCTGCCCGAGGAGGCCGCGCCGTTCTTCCGCATGGAATTACTGACATCGGGCGTCGACGTGCCCGCCGGGTTCGCCGTCGCCGTGGTGCTGTCCGGAGCCGGGGCGCTGACGGGAGCGCGCGGCCGGTCCCTCGATCTCGCAGGGGGTCAGACCCTCGTCGTGCCCGCCTGCTCCGGCGACTGGCACATCAACGGCGATGCCCGATTACTCGTCTGCCGACCGGGCACAACCTGGCCACCGCAGCGCACGGCGAACACCACGGAACGGGAAGGTGCAGCATGACCGCATTGCTTGAAGCGCGGGGGATTTCGCGCAGCTTCGGCCACGTCCGGGCGCTGGACGGCGCCGACTTCGACGTCGGTGCCGGCGAAGTCGTCGGGTTGATCGGCGACAACGGTGCGGGCAAGTCGACACTCATCAAGGCGCTGTCGGGCAGCCTCGAGCTGGACGAGGGCGAGGTCTACTTCGAGGGCAGACCGGTGCGCCTGACCACTCCGCGGCAGGCGAACGACCTCGGTATCGAGGTGGTGTACCAGGATCTGGCGCTCGCTCCGCATCTCGACCCGGTCCAGAACGTCTTCCTCGGCCGGGAGATCGCGCGCAAGGGGATCCTCGGCCGCCTCGGCTTCATGGATGAGAAGGAGATGCGCCGCCAGGCGTCCGCGTCGTTCAACCAACTCGGGGCAACGGTGCGATCGCTGACCTCGCCCGTCGGGTCGATGTCGGGCGGACAGCGGCAGGGCATCGCGATCGCGCGGGCCATCGCCTGGGCCGACAAGGTCGTCATCCTCGACGAGCCGACCGCCGCGCTCGGCGTGGTCCAGACCAAGAACGTGCTCGAGTCGATCAAGCGCGTGCGGGACAAGGGCATCGCGGTCGTGCTCATCAGCCACTCAATGCCGCATGTGCTGGAGGTGTGCGACCGCATCCAGGTGCTGCGCCTTGGCCGGCGCGTCGTCACCTATCCGGGACACGGCACTTCCGTGGAGACACTGGTGGGCGCCATGACCGGCGCGCTGGACACGAGGGAGGGCGCCGCATGAGCACCATCGCCAATGAACCGGCCGTCGTCAGCGGCGGCGACGAGTTCGACCCGTCGCAGTCGCTACTCAAGCGAGCGCTCGGGCTGCAGGCGTTCTGGATCCTCGGGGTCCTGATCGTCATCTGCCTGTTCTTCACCGTCATTGCCGGCGACCGTTTCCTGTCCACCGGCAACTTCTCGCTGATGTCGCAGAACGTCGCGGTCTGGGCGGTGCTCGGCGTCGGCATGACGTTCGTCATCATCACCTCCGGCATCGACCTCTCGGTGGGCTCGGTCCTGGTGTTCTCATCCGTCATCGCAGCCAAGGTGATGGAGGCGTTGGGCGGCGCGGGTCCCGGCGTGGCCGCCGCAGGCTTGGTCGCCGCGGTCATCAGCGGCATGGCATGGGGCACGTTCAACGGCTTGCTGGTCGCCAAGGCCAAGGTGCCCGCGTTGATCGTCACCCTCGGTACGCTGTCGGTCGCGTTGGGTCTGGCGCAGGTAGTCACCGGCGGCATCGACATCCGCTCGGTTCCCAGCGAACTGACCGACTTCAGTGCTTACACAAAGGTTTTGGGCATTCCCGGCCTGCCGTTCGTGGCGCTCGTGATCATCATCCTCGGCGCCATCCTGCTGCACAAGACCAGGTTCGGCCTGTACACGTATGCCATCGGCTCCAACGAGGAGGCCGCCCGCCGCACCGGCATCAAGGTGACGCGGCACCTGGTTTTCGTGTACGCGCTGGCCGGGACCCTGGCCGGCGTCGGTGCGCT
>JAVRPF010000680.1:0-9832 GCA_032162385.1 Mycobacterium sp. | reverse complement strand
TGAGTAACTGCCGACGTCGAGGTAGAAGTCCTGAGCGCGCTCGTAGCCTGCGTTGAAGTGAAACACGCTGGCCCGCAAACCGATCGAGGGCAGGAGCCACGACTCGAGGTAGTGGAACTGGGCGCGGCCCGGGGTGGGCCGGGCCATGTACAGCCCCCACGGCTCGACGGCGTAGACGTCGACGGCCCGCACGATGCCCTTGGGATCCGTGTTGGTGCGGGCGGTGAGATCGAACGTTTCGTGCTTGGGCGGGTGGATGTGCCCAGCATAGGTCGGGGACAGCACATGTCGGTGCGTGGTTCTACGCTGTGAACATGGCATTCGCTACCGAATACCCCGTCTTGGCGCACTCGGAGTACCGCGCCGTCGACGACATCGTGCGCGTGGGCGGACAGTTCGAGGTGGTCAGCCCACACGAGCCCGCTGGCGATCAGCCGGCCGCCATCGAGGAGCTGGAGCGCCGCATCGCCGCGGGGGAGCGTGACATCGTGCTGCTGGGCGCCACCGGCACCGGCAAGTCGGCAACCACGGCCTGGCTCATCGAACGTCTGCAGCGGCCCACCCTGGTGATGGCGCCGAACAAGACGCTGGCCGCGCAGCTGGCCAACGAGCTGCGGGAGATGTTGCCCAACAACGCCGTCGAGTACTTCG
Organism: Mycobacterium sp.; assembly: GCA_032162385.1. Classification (GTDB taxonomy): domain Bacteria; phylum Actinomycetota; class Actinomycetes; order Mycobacteriales; family Mycobacteriaceae; genus Mycobacterium. The sequence goes on along the minus strand of JAVRPF010000680.1, from coordinate 9,181 downwards.
TGTCCTACTACGACTACTACCAGCCCGAGGCGTACATCGCCCAGACGGACACCTACATCGAGAAGGACAGCTCGATCAACGACGACGTCGAGCGGCTGCGGCACTCCGCGACGTCGAGCCTGCTGTCCCGGCGGGACGTGGTCGTGGTGGCATCGGTGTCCTGCATCTACGGCCTCGGCACGCCGCAGTCCTACCTGGATCGGTCGGTTGAGCTCAAGGTCGGAGACGAGGTGCCGCGCGACGGCTTGCTGCGGCTGCTGGTCGACGTGCAGTACAACCGCAACGACATGGCATTCACCAGGGGATCGTTCCGGGTGCGCGGCGACACCGTCGAGATCATCCCGTCGTACGAGGAACTCGCGGTCCGGATCGAATACTTCGGCGATGAGATCGAGGCGCTCTATTACATGCACCCGTTGACCGGTGATGTGGTGCGCAAGGTCGACTCGCTGCGGGTCTTCCCGGCGACGCACTACGTTGCTGGTCCGGAGCGGATGGCGCACGCGATCTCGTCGATCGAGAAGGAGCTGGAGGACCGACTGGCCGAGCTCGAAGGTCAGGGCAAGCTGCTGGAGGCGCAGCGGCTGCGGATGCGGACCATCTACGACGTCGAGATGATGCGGCAGGTCGGATTCTGCTCCGGGATCGAGAACTATTCCCGAGACATCGACGGCCGCGGCGCAGGCACGGCGCCGGCAACCCTGATCGATTACTTCCCGGAAGACTTTCTGATGGTGATCGACGAGTCGCACGTCACCGTGCCCCAGATCGGCGGGATGTACGAGGGCGACATGTCGCGCAAGCGCAACCTGGTCGACTTCGGCTTCCGGCTGCCGTCGGCCGTCGACAACCGGCCGCTGACCTGGGAGGAGTTCGCCAACCGGATCGGTCAGACCGTCTATCTGTCCGCAACGCCGGGCTCCTTTGAACTGAGCCAGTCCAGCGGGGAGTTCGTCGAACAAGTGATCCGGCCTACCGGGCTGGTCGATCCGAAGGTGGTGGTCAAGCCCACCAAGGGCCAGATCGACGACCTGATCGGGGAGATCCACAAGCGCACGGAGGTGAACGAGCGCGTTCTGGTGACCACGCTGACCAAGAAGATGGCCGAGGACCTCACCGACTATCTGTTGGAGACCGGCATCCGGGTGCGCTACCTGCACTCCGAGGTCGACACATTGCGGCGCGTGGAATTGCTGCGGCAACTGCGGCTGGGCGAGTACGACGTGCTGGTCGGCATCAACCTGCTGCGCGAGGGTCTCGACCTGCCCGAGGTCTCGCTGGTGTCGATCCTCGACGCCGACAAGGAAGGTTTCCTGCGATCATCACGCAGCTTGATCCAGACCATCGGCCGGGCCGCGCGCAACGTGTCCGGCGAGGTGCACATGTACGCCGACAAGATCACCGACTCGATGCGCCAAGCCATCGACGAAACCGACCGCCGCCGGGCCAAACAGGTCGCCTACAACGAGGCGCACGGCGTCGATCCGCAGCCACTGCGGAAGAAGATCGCCGACATCCTCGACAAGGTCTACAGCGAGGCAGACGACACCGATGCGACCGTCGAGGTTGGCGGTTCCGGTCGCAACGCCTCGCGGGGCAGGCGCGCCCAGGGTGAGCCGGGCCGGGCGATCAGTGGCGGCGTGTTCGAGGGCCGCGACACCAAGAACATGCCGCGGGCCGAGCTCGCTGACCTGATCAAGGACCTCACCGCACAGATGATGGCCGCGGCGCGGGACTTGCAGTTCGAGCTGGCGGCCCGATTCCGCGACGAGATCGCCGACCTCAAGAAGGAACTCCGCGGGATGGATGCCGCCGGACTCAAGTAGTACTTGATCTCAACCGCGGTTGAGCTCTTACGGTGGTGCGGGTGACTCAGACTGATTCGGTGCCGACTGCAGGCTGGCGGGACCTCCTTGGCCCGAAGTACCTGGGGGCCTCCACCGTGCTGGCGGGCGGCGTCGCCCTGTACGCCACCAACGAGTTCCTCACCATCAGTGTGCTGCCGAGTGCGGTCGCGGAGATCGGCGGTCAGCGGCTTTATGCCTGGGTAACGACGGTCTATCTGGTCGCCTCGGTGATCGCGGCCACGACGGTGAGCGCGACGCTGGCCCGGCTGGGGCCGCGGTGGTCCTACCTCGCCGCCCTGAGCGTGTTCGGAGCGGGCAGCCTGCTGGCCACGTTCGCTCCGACCATGGAGTTGCTGTTGGTCGGCCGCACTGTGCAGGGTGCTGGCGGCGGCGTCCTTGCGGGGTTGGGCTATGCCGTGATCAACTCCGCTCTGCCGCAATCGTTGTGGACGAAGGCGTCGGCGCTCGTCTCGGCGATGTGGGGCGTCGGCACCGTGCTAGGCCCTGCCGCGGGTGGGTTGTTCGCCCAATTCGGCTCGTGGCGTTGGGCATTCGGTGCGCTCGCGGTCCTGACTGTGGCCATAGCGATCCTGGTGCCGTTCGCGCTGCGTGGCCGGCGCCCTGGCGCCGAGCCGCCGCCGCCGAGCCGAATCCCGGTCTGGTCATTGCTCCTGCTCGGGACGGCGGCGCTGGCGATCAGTGTGGCGGGCATCCCGCGCAACACCGCGCTCACAGCCGCGCTGCTGGCCGCAGGCGCTGCGCTGGTCGGGACGTTCCTCGTCGTCGATCGCAGGACGTCGGCTTCGGTGTTGCCGCCCACCGCGTTTCGGCCGGGCCCGCTGAAGTGGATCTATGTGACCCTCGGGTTGCTGATGGCCGCGACGATGGTCGACATGTACGTCCCGCTGTTCGGTCAGCGCCTGGCACATCTGGTGCCGGTGGCGGCGGGATTTCTGGGGGTCGCCCTGTCGATCGGTTGGACGACCGGTGAGATCGTCAGCGCATCGGCGACGAGGTCGCGGGTGGTCGTGCGCACGGTGGCCGTGGCGCCGTTGGTCATGGCCGCCGGTCTCGGGATCGCCGCTGTCAGCCAGTTCGAGGATGCCCCCGTCGGCGTGATCGCCGTGTGGGTGGTGGCTCTGATGATCACCGGCACCGGGGTAGGCATGGCGTGGCCGCATCTGTCGGCGTGGGCGATGGGCTCGGTCGACGATCCCGTTGAAGGCGGCACGGCCGCGGCGGCGATCAACACCGTCCAACTGATCTGCGGGGCGTTCGGCGCCGGGTTGGCCGGCGTGGTGGTGAACCTGACCGACCGCGGCGACGAAACGGCGGCGCGGTGGCTGTTCGCGGTCTTTGCGGTGCTCGCGGTGCTCGGCACGTTCGCGTCCTACCGCTCCACTCGGGCCATCCGACCCGGCTAGGCCGAGAACCGGACGTCGTCGAGGTCGATCCAGACCATCAGTTCGTCGAGGATCGGTTTGCCGCCCTCGCCGCGGCGGTAGGCCCGTCGCGTGGTCGGCACCCGGAGTCATGTCAGTCCAGCCTCAGTCGGGATCCTCGTCGAGTTGACGGATCGAGGTGATGCCGTCGATCCCTGCAAGTACGACGGGCGCATTGAGAATTCCCCTGCCCGACAACGTGAGCAGTACGCCGGAGTGGCCTGCCGCGGCGCCGAGCGGCTCGCCAGGCGGATCGGCGGCCAGCTCGGCGAGCTGCCACTGCCGACGCTCACACGCCTGCAGCAGCGCAGTCATCACGCCGCGCCCCTCGGCGTAGGTGACGTGCAATCGCACCGAACCGCTCAGCCTGGACGCCAGTCGTCGGGCGACTGGCATGAAGCCCAACACGATGAGGAAGTGCATGGCGGTGACCGTGCATGCGAGCAGCAGTAGGCCGGAGCCGGCGGCCATGCCGATCGCCGCCGACTCCCAGACCGACGCTGCAGTGGTCAACCCGTGCACCGAACCGCGGCGGAAGATGATGATGCCTGCGCCGAGAAAGCCGATGCCCGTGACGATCTGCGCTGCGACACGGGACGGGTCGACGATCACCAGACCGTCGACCAGCACGTCCAAGAACCCGTACTTGCTGACGAGCAGAATCAACGCCGCCGCCGTGCCGACGATGGTCTGGGTGCGCAGTCCGGCGCTCTTGCCCTGGATCTCGCGCTCGATGCCGATGAGTGCCGTCAGCCCGAACGCGACGAACAACTCGATGATCTGCCGCGTGCCCTGACCCGGGCCGCCGAAGAACGCCGGATCGGCGAGCCACAGGTGCATGGGTAAGAAGTTATCGCGAATTCGTCGCCCTGCGATGACTCTTCGCCCTCGGTCGAGTCAACACAGGGGAGAACAGCTTTCGAGAGGAGAGTCGAATGACGGCATTTCCGGACGTCGCGACCCGCGACGCGTGGCTCGTCGAACGCCGCAGGCTACTGGCCCGCGAACGCGAGGTCACCCACCAACGTGACGCCGTCAACGCGCAGCGCCGGAGGTTGCCCATGGTGAAGGTGGTCGAGGACTACGTGTTCGAGGGCCCCGACGGTGAGGTGCACCTGCTCGATCTGTTCGAGGGCAGGTCACAGCTCTACGTCCACCACTTCATGTGGATCGACGACGTCGACCGCGGGTGTCCCAGTTGCACCGCGGCCGCCGACCTGACGTTCACGGAGCGGGACCGGGCGCTGCTCAACGGCCGAGGCGTCACGTTCGCATGCGTGTCCCGGGCGCCGTACGCCAGCATCGCCAGGTACCGAGACGAGCACGGCTGGACGTTCCCGTGGTACTCGTCGCGCGACGGCGACTTCACGTACGACTACCACGTCACGCTCGATCCGGTCCGCGCGCCGATCGAGTACAACTACAAGTCCCTCGACGAACTGCACGCCGACGGCTGGACCGACGACGACCTCCGGGGCGACTGGCCAGGGGCCAGCGTCTTCGTCCGGCGCGGCGACGAGGTGTTCCACACCTACTCGGCCTATGCGCGCGGGCTGGACCATTCCGCCGTGGGCTATCCGTTCCTGGATCTGACGCCGTACGGCCGGCAGGAGAGCTGGGAGGACTCACCTGATGGATGGCCACGCGACGGCGTGGCCGCAGGCGCTCCGCTGGAGTAGCGATCACGCGGAGCCAAACGCTGGGCGGACGCGGACCGCACTGGCAACGTCTCGTGACGACGCGGGTGTGGCTGAATGGCTAGGCACCGGCCTGCAAAGCCGTTTACGCGGGTTCGATTCCCGCCACTCGCTCGCATGTTTGCGCAGGTAGGCACCGTTTCGGCGGCGCCTACCGTGCGGCTCCGAGGCGGCTCGTCCCGCAGCCGTCCCGCACTCTGGCTCACCGCGCCAGCGGGACGACGACGCTCGCCGGTCGGCGGCGTGCGCGACGTGCCACCTTGCCGAGCGCGTCCATTGCCGCCGCGTGATCGTCGGGGAACACGTGCGTGTAGATGTCGAGCGTCGTGGACACCTTTCGTGTGCCCGACAAAGCGGCTGATTTGTCCGGCGACATCCAGCGGCGGCCGCAATCGACACGTAGCTGTGCCGCAGCGAGTCGAACCGGAACCCCGTGCGATGCCGACCTCGGGGTCGAGCCGGTTGGCCCGCAGCACGGTGGGCCGGAAGACGGCCTTGTAGAACGCCAAGTGCCGCAGCGGCTCGGTCCAGTCGAAGTTCTAGCCGCGCCTCGGCTTCGGTGACGCTCAGCGCCGCCAGGGTGTGCGCTTGGCGGTCGGCGACGCTGCGCCACGGTTCGGGTCCGCTGCCGCGTGGACGCTGCGTTCGCGGGCCGGTCTGCGCCCCGAGGCGCAACGCGGGGAACAGCGGCGAGGTCGGGTCGGCGGCGTTCGGGTGCTCTTCGAGGTACTCGCGCAAAAGGTCGGCGGTGTGGTCGTTGACGGGCACCCGGCGACGGCTCGCAGGCGTCTTCGGGGTGTCGTAGGGGCCGGCAGCGCGCGCACGACATTGCGGCGGACATGCAGCCCCGAGCCACGTGCACCATCACGTCGTACGGCCACGGCGTCGCGTTGGTGAGAGCGTAAACCTACTCTGCGGTGAGGAACCGTGCGGGGTCGTCCACGACACCCGGGCTGCCGTGATCGCTCGGCAGGCGAACGTGCGCAGCGTGATTCGCGGCGATCCAACCTTCATCGACGGCGTGCTGTAGCACCTGACGCAGCACGAAGCAGTTGTGCCGCACGGTGTTCGGCTTCTTCCCCGCTGCGGTCAAGTCGGCGATCCACCCGACGATCCGGTCGCGGGTGACCGCGTTGACGGGGTTGCCGCCGAACACCGCATCGATCCCAATCTCGCGCATGCCGCCTCGGCGCTCTGCTGCCGGGGCGAGCATCTGCCCGTACTCGCGGCGCGTCCGGTCCTTCAAGTCGTGCAGGCAGTCGAGCCACGCGGCGGCAACGTCGCGGAACGTCGCCTTGCCCGCCTTCGGGTCGAAGGTCAGCCCGCGTCGCGTACGTAGTACAGCCCTTCCATCGCGCTCTCCTTGGCGAGCAGCGCCTGGCTTGCGGTGGTGGCCTGGTCGATCTGAGACCCCGCGGCGTTGAAGTGCTCGGAGGCGTCGTCGGTTCCGGTCAGGTTGATCACCTGACTGCCGAGGCGATCGATGGCGCGTCGCGCGTCGGCCTTTGCGTCGTCGAGTGAGGCCGCACTGCGCTTGCCCGAGGACCTTCGACGAGGCGTAGACAGCGAGTCCGATGGCGGCGACGAGTAGGACGATGAGCACCAGCAGGAAGCTGTTCGTGTCGTCCAGCCTACCTACAGGAAACGATCCCAACCGGGCCGAATAAGCGAGTTTTCAGGTTTGCGGTTGGGCAGTCAGCCTGGCACGTGCGGGGACCGGGTACTGCCCGGTTGGCCCTGATCGGGTTGGCCCTGAGTGGGCCTGGTCGGCCATTGGCGCCAGCCACCGCCGCGCCAAGCGAGGTCAACGGACGAGGACGAGCGCGTGGCAGCTCAAGATGCAGTCAGCAACGTCAATTAAATTTGCCTACATCGGACCAAGGCCTCGACGAGCCGTCTCGCCAGGTCAGTGCCAACCGAGCGAATAAACCGTGGAAGAGTGGCATACACTTGTCGATTTCTGTGAATCATCATCCTTGCCGACTGCAAATTAGTATGATTTGCTGTATTAGACTTGGTAAACGACAAGGGGAGCAGCCGTGGCAGATACCGTTCTCAAGGTCGAGGAGCTCGAGAGCAATGCATCCGACCTGCGGCGCCAATTCCAGGCGGCTAAGCCATTCCCGCACCTGGTGGTTGACGACCTCCTGCGCCTCTCTCCGTTGGCAGCCAGCGCCTTTCCCGACATCTCATGGCCCTGGTGGAACGAGATGTACGACCGCTACGTGCAGAACAAGCGCTTCTGCTACGACATCGAGGTCATCCCGGAGCCGTTCAAAGCCCTCATCAGGGAGCTCAACGAACCGCGCTTCCTGAGGGTGCTCGAACAAATCACCGGTATCCGGCAGCTGCTCCCGGATCCCTACCTGTTTGGGGGTGGCCTACACCTCAGTGGCCCGGGTGGCGTCCTAAGTCCCCATACCGACTTCCACTACCATCGCGCCCTGAACTTGTACCGACGCGTCAACGTCCTCGTCTACCTGAACGACGGCTGGTCGCTGGAGGACGGCGGTTGTCTATCGCTCTACGACACGGAGGGCCGGGCTGTCCAGACGGTGGTACCGGACGGGGGCAGGGTCGTCGTCTTCCGCACCGATGACCAATCGGTGCACGGGTTCCCGGTTCCGATCGCAGAAGGCTCATGGCGTCGATCGGTGGCGCTCTTCTACTACACGGCTGCTCCGGCCGACGACTTCAGTGGTGACGAGACGACCTACTACAGGGAGCACGGCGAGCAGGCAGGCGTCGTCCGGAAGGGGCGACTCCTCGTCTTTAGGAGCCTGCTGAACATCAGCCGCAGCATCAGCATCCTGGCGCATCTCGTGAACCCCAACCTTGGTCTCGCTCCGGTCAAGGCCTATTTGGCCTACCGCCAGAAAGCCAAGCGCGCGCACTCCGAAACCACCTAGCGCGCTCAAGGACGGCCACCATGGGCGTGCCGCCACTTCAACTCCTTGATGTTTCCGGCTGAGTCCCTTCGTGCATTGACCTCCGGCGCGATCCGTCGCAAGCAGAAGTCTCCCGCGCGGCGCCCGAGATCCAGTTCGTCCGGGCGGTTACGCGCGAGCTGCCAAACCGACTTCCGGGGAGCCATAGCGCGGTCTGTGGAGCGGGCGACGGGAATCGAACCCGCGTAGCTGGTTTGGAAGCTTGTTTCTGCGCTCCGCGGGCAAACAGCCGAGCAGGTCACGGCCACCCGGCCGCTGAGGGTTATCCGCGGGTCAGTGCGGTGCGATGGCCTGCACTTCGCCGCCTCCGTCAGCAACATGCGGTCACGCGACAAATACGGGACGGCGGCAGCGTCATCCAACAAATCGAACACCTTGGCGACCCGGGTGCCTATGTTCCGGACATGCTGCCCAGATCCGTTCTCCGCGTGGTGATCGCGCTCGCTCTCAGTGGCTGCGGGTCGACACCGACCGACAGCACTCAAGCGAGTGAAGCCAGCGGTGGAAGGCGTCCGCATGGACGGCGACGAGAAAGCGATTGTCCGCGTAGGACTGCTTGGCATTAAGAAGGTCCGCACAATGGTGTACGAAGACGGCGCATGGCTTCAGGAGCCGACCGACGAATTCGCCGAGAACTTCGGCAAGCCGCTCGCGGATTGGGGTCTGCTAGCCAAGGAGCCTCCGCCCTGGCGCTGAGCGCCCCTCTGCGCCCAGATCGCCTGCAGACCGCGTCAGGGCGATGGCGATGGCGGCGGGGAGCGCTGGCCGACGCGGTGTTGCTCCCGCAACGCTCCCGTGTTTTCGTGTAGCTCACTGCGGCGACGTACCTGCTCAGCACCCGCGGGCGACGGCGTAACCCTGATAGGGATAGCCCTCAGGGGGTTATCGGTCGGCGGTTCGCACAGGCAGACGAGTTGCCCGACGCCGACGAATACGGCCTGCAAAGGCGTTTACACGGGTTGGAATCCCGTCATCCGCTCCAAGGGACACTGCAACCGTTCGTGATGGCATCCTGGCCATGTGGGGTTGCTCTCTGGGCGTTCCACCGCAAACCCGGTCGCGCAGTGGCGCACCATCACGCGCATCCTCGAGCAGCACTCGCGCACGGACGCACGCTGGCTGAACTACGAACTCGACTACGCCAAGCTTCTCGACTTCCCGGTCATGACGGACCTGCGTGATCCGCTCGTGGCGGCCTTCCACAAGGCGAAGATCCAGGCGGATGTGTTGCGGCCGGCGAAGGCGGA
>JAVRPF010000679.1:0-9646 GCA_032162385.1 Mycobacterium sp. | reverse complement strand
GTTTGCCGAACTCGGCACGCACCAGGTTCCCCGGCAGCCGCACGACGGTGCTCGGTTCGGTGGCCCGTGCTACGAATTGCACGCTGCCGCCCGTCAGCAACGGGAAGAACCCGAAGATCCCGCCGGGCGGAACGGTGTCGAACGGTTCGTCACCGTCGGGGGCGGCGGTCAACAACACCACCTGCCCGTCGCACAGTAGCCAGATCTCGTCCGGCTTCTGCGCCGAGTAGTCCACGATCACCGCGCCGGCGTCGTACCGATGGACCGAGGACGCGCCGGCCAGCTCGGCGAGGGCGTCGGGGGTCATCGACTGGAACGGAGCGTGACCACCTAGGTAGGACGCCAGCTCCTCGTCGGTCAGCGCCGAATCGTCAGATGTCCCGGATGAGGTCAGCACACTTCTCCGCCATCGTCATCACCGTGATGTTCGGGTTGACGGCAGGCAGTTTGGGCAACGCCGACGCGTCGACAACCCGCAACCGGTCGACGCCCTTGACCCGCAGCTCGGGATCGAGTACGGCCATCAGATCATCCACCGCGCCCATTCTAGCGGTGCCCGCCGGGTGATAGACGGTGTTGTGCGTCCGGTGGATGTATTCGAGTAGGTCCGCGTCGGTGGTGGCCTCGGGGCCGGGCGCGAGCTCTCGGGCAATCCAGCTCCGCAGCGGCTCGTGTTCGGCGATCTTGCGCGCCAACCTGATTCCCGCCAGCATCACCCGCTCGTCATGCCCGTCCGGATCGGTGAAGTACCGCGGATCCACCCGTGCGCGGTCCCGGAAGTCACGTGACCGGAGCCGGACGGTGCCACGAGAGCGGCCCTGGGTGACGTTGGGGGTCAGACAAAAACCGTTGTCGGTGGTCGGATAGCCCCACCGCAGCGTGTTCATGTCGAAAGGCACACTGCCGTAGTGCATCATCAGGTCCGGCTGGTCCAGACCGTCCTCCGTCGTGGTGAACAGGCCGATCTCCCACCACTGGCTCGACGTGGTGACCATCGGGCGTGAGGCCTCCCAGAACACCAGCCCCTCGACATGGTCGTCGAGGTTCGAACCAACGCCGGGCGAATCCACGCGAACCGGTATCCGGAAGCCCCGCAAGTGATCCGCCGGTCCGATACCGGACAGCATCAACAGCTTCGGCGTGTCGATCGCGCCCGCGGTCACCACCACTTCGCGGCGCGCCGACACCGTGTCGTATCCGGTCAGGTCGGGACGTTGATACCGCACGCCGGTCGCGACGCGCGATTCGTCGATCAGAATCTCGCTGACCCAGCAGTTGGTTCGCACCTCGAGGTTGCTGCGCCGCCCCAGAATTGGATGGAGATACGCGTGCGAGGTCGACATGCGGGTGCCGTCCTCGGCCGCGTTGATCTGGAACCACCCGGCACCGTTGCGCACGGTTTCGCCCCGGTTGAACGCGACGGTGGGCAGGCCCTCCTTTGCCGCGGCTTCCAACACCGCGCGCCCGCACGGATCGTCCGGCGGGACGTCGCGCAGTCGGACCGGTCCGCTGTGGCCGTGCTCCTCACCAGGGGCGTCGTTGTTCTCCAGCCGAGTGACATAGGGCAGCACCTCTTTTGCACCCCACCCGGTTGCGCCGATCGCCTCCCATTCGTCCAGCCCTTCCGCCGGCGGCCAGAACGCGATACAGGAGTTGTGCGAGGAGCACCCGCCGAGGACCTTGGCGCGTGCGTGCCGCAGGAAGCTGTTTCCCTTCTCCTGAGGCTCCACCGGATAGTCCCAGTCGTAGCCGGAGTCGAGCAGATGCATCCACTCCGCCAGTTCCAGGATGTTGCGGTCACCGACATCTGATGGGCCGGCCTCAACCAGGCACACCGTCACCGAAGGGTCCTCGCTGAGCCGGGCGGCAAGCACGCAGCCCGCCGTCCCGCCTCCGGCGATGACGTAGTCGAAGGTGTTGTCCGACATCGAGTTCACTCCGGTGTGGTCGCGGCGTGCGACGCCAGAGTGCCGATGTGGTGACGGCCCTTCACGGCGTACCACAGCAGACCAAGGCCCAGGATCACGCCGATGTAGACGAACGCGCCCCACGTGTTGTACCAGGGATCGCCGTACACGGCGGACCGCGGCCAGGCCAGGTTCAGCGCCATGCCGACACCCCACACCACCGCGACGATGTTGACGAGCATCCCCCACTTACCCATCGTGAAGTAGCCGCCCTCCTTCAGATCCTTCGGCGGCCACTGCCCCTGCAGGCGCTTCTTCAGCATCGGTCCGGTGACCATCAGGTAGGCCATGTAGATCATGATGATCGCAATCGAGGTCAGCACGGTGAAGATCTTCGGCTGGCCGATGTTGATGACCAGGATCAGCGCGGCGATCACGCCGATCTCGACCGCCGGAATGATGGGGGTCTGCGTCTTGGGATGAACGCGAGCGAGCTTCTCGCCGAACGGAAGCGCGTTGTCCCGGGCCATTGCGAAGGTGAGCCGGATCGCGGCGGTGTGCACGGCCAGCGTGCACACGGTGACCGCGACGACGATGCAGACCAGGAAGATCTTGCCGAGCGGACCCCACATCACCTGCTCGACGATGTACTGCAGGCCGCCGGAGCTCTCGCCGATCTGCGGATCCTCCAAGTTGGGCGCTGACATCACCGCGAACACCAGGATGGCACCGCCGATCACGAACGACGCCAGGATGGCCCGCAGAATGGCCTTGGGCGCCGTGCGCCGCGGTTCGACGGTCTCCTCACCGAGCGAGCTGGCGGTGTCGAAGCCGTACATCACGTAACCCGACGCCAACGACGCGATGAGGAACGCACCCAGCCAGCCGCCGCTTTCGCCCGCCCCATAGCCGTTGGTGGAGAAGAACACTGACGGCCCGCGGGTCGTGCTGGCCGCCAGGATGATCGCGATCAGAATTGCGGCGATCAGCTCGATGAACACGCCGGTGCTGTTGATCAGCGCCATCAACCGCACGCCGAGCGCATTGATCACGGTGGTAAACGCGATCAAACAGCTGCCGAGGACGACGGCATTGGCCGCGAAGTCGTAGGTGCCGGTACCGTCGCCGATGATCTGGAATCCGCTCCATATCCGCGGCAAGTTGAGCTGGTAGGCCAGTACGACCGCCGAGATCGTGACGATGGAGGCGGTGAGCATCAGCCAGCCCGCGGACCAACCGACGATCCTGCTGCCCAGCTGTTTGGACCAGTTGTAGACCGACCCCGCGACGGGGTACTTCGCGGCGAGTTCCATGAAGCACAGCGCCACGGCCATCTGGCCCACGAAGACGAGCGGCCACGACCACAGATACGCCGCCCCGGCCGTACCAAAGCCGAAGTAGAACAGCTGAAACGTGCCGGTGAGGATGGAGATGTAGCTGACCCCGGCCGCGAAGCTGGCAAACTTGCCGATGCTGCGATCGAGAGATTCCTTGTAACCGAAGTCCTCCATGCCACTGTCGGCACTCGTCGTTTTGCCTTGTTCAACGACCATGACGTCGTCCTCTCTTCAAGTTCAGTGCCGCCGCAGGCTATTCGCCGGTCAAATCAACCTTTGAACCAGCCAGCAGGTTTCGGCGCGGTGTTGTGCCAGATGTGCTTTATCTCTTGGTATTCCGTGAGTCCCGTGGGGCCGAGCTCCCGACCGTTACCAGACTTCCCGAATCCGCCCCACTCCGCGGCCGCGGTGTAGTAGCCGAAGTCGTTCAGCCACACCGTGCCGTGCCGCAACGCACGCACCACACGTTCGCCCCGCGCCGGGTCGGACGTACGAACGCCCGCCGCGAGACCGTACTCGGTGTCGTTGCCGAGACTGATCGCCTCGGCTTCGTCTGTGAACCGCTCCACCGTCAGAATCGGCCCGAAGGTTTCCTCCCGGACGATCTTCATCGACCGTTCGCACCCGTCGAAGATCGTCGGCAGATAGAAACTGCCCTTGTCCAGGGCCGCATCGCTTGGCCTCGAACCGCCGGTCAGCAGTTTCGCGCCTTCTGAAATGGCGTCCGCGACATGCGCTTCCACCTTGGCGCGGTGCTGCTCGGAGACCAGCGGGCCGGTCTCACTGGTGGGATCCATGCCGTCGCCGATGCGGATCCGCTCCGCGCGGGTGACCAGCTCGGCGACGAAGTCGTCGGCGATCGACTCCTCGACGATCAGCCGCGTCCCCGCCGAACACACTTGGCCGGAGTGCAGGAACACCCCGGTCAGCACCTGGTCGACCGAGCTTTCCCACTCGGCGTCGGCGAAGACGATGTGCGGATTCTTCCCGCCGAGTTCCACCGCGACCTTCGTCACGTGGTCGGCGGCCACCTTCGCGATGGTCCGCCCGGTGGCCAGCCCTCCGGTGAAGGAGATGAAATCCACGTCCGCGTTGTCGGTCAAGGCGCCGCCGAGCACTGCGCCGCTGCCCTGCACGAGGTTCACCACCCCGGCGGGCACGCCCGCCTCTTCGAGCAGGTGGACGAAGGCGATCGTGGACAGCGGCGTGACCTCGCTGGGTTTGGCCACCATCGTGCAGCCCGCACCGAGGGCGGGCGCAATCTTCCACGACATCTGCAGCAGTGGGTAGTTCCACGGGGCGATCAGCACGCATACGCCGATCGGTTCGCGCACCACCCGGCTGATCACCGCCGGGTCACCGACATCAACCAATCGGTCGGCTCCGGCACCTACCAACCGCGCGTAGTAGCGAAACACCGATGTCACGTCGTCGATGTCGATCCCGCTCTCCACCAGGGTCTTTCCGGTGTCGACGGTCTCCAGCCGGGCCAGCGACTCCTTGTCCCGCTGAAGTAGATCCGCGATCCGTTCGAGCAGCGCGGCGCGCTCGGTCACCGAGGTGGCGTTCCAGGCACCTTCATCGAAGGCGGCTCGGGCGGCGCTGACCGCGGCGCGGGCGTCTTCCGGGGTGGCTTCGTCGACGACGGCCGCGATGCCGCCGTCCGCGGGGTTGATGATCTGTCTGGTCCCGCCGTCGGACGCATGACGCCACCCGGCCCCGATGTAGAGGTCTGGTTCACCGTTCATTCGATGTCACCTCGGTTTCGCCAATACGGGACAGTACCCACTGATGGAACTCCGCGATGTGGTGTTCGGCAGGTACGAGCACTCCGCCGTTGCGGTAAGCGCGCGATGACATCGCCGGCTGGGTTCGCTCGCAGGCATCGAAGTCCTGCACGTTCACCCGATGGAACAACTCCACCGAACGCTCGACGTCGCGGCCCTCGGCTACCACGTCCGGCGCATAGAGCCAGTCGCATTCCACGATCGTGCGGTCCACCGACATCGGATACATCCGGTGAAGAATGATGTGGTCGGGCACGAGGTTGATGAACACCGTCGGGCGCACAGTCATCGCGTAGTACTTCTGGTCCTGCTCGGGGGTCAGCCCGGGCAGTGTGTCGAACCCTGCGGAGCCGTCGACGGTGAACCCTTCGATCCGTTCGCCGAAGGCCGCACCGTGGCCGACGAAGTACTGCACCGCAAGTCCCTTCGCGAACTCCGGCAGCACCTCGGTGAGCTCGGGGTGAATCGTCGCGCAGTGGTAGCACTCCATGAAGTTCTCGACGATCAGCTTCCAGTTCGCCGCCACGTCGTAGACGACGCGCCTTCCGACCTCGAGCTCGTCGATGCGGTAGCGGTCGATGGCCGTCGGATCGCCCAGCCGTTGCGTTACCGCTCCGATGACGTCCTCCTCGAACGACGGCGGGGTGTCAGCCAGGCACACCCAGGCGTAGCCGAGCCATTCGTGCAACGCCACCGGCACCAGCCCGTACGCGGTGCGGTCGATGCCCTGTCCGGCGCTGTCCTTCAACGTGGCGAGGTTCGGCGCGGCGACGAGTTTGCCGTCGAGCCCGTAGGTCCAGGCGTGGTAGGAGCAACGCAGGGTGCGGCGCACCTCGCCCTCGGGCTCCGTACACAGCTGCGCGCCGCGATGCCGGCAGACGTTGAGGAAGGCGCGCAAGGCGCCGTCGCGTCCGCGTATCACCAGCACGCTCTCGCGCCCCACCTGCACGCGTTTGAACGATCCGGGGTTGCGCAGATCGGCACTGCGCACCGCACAGAACCACATCTTCTCCAGAATGTGTTCCTGCTCGAGGCCGAAAACACCGTCGTTGCAATAGTATTCGCCACCCAGGGTGGGGATCAGCGAACCGGCGGCAGTTCCTGTGGCTTCGGTGGCGGAGCCGGTCGGTGCCGGAAGGTCAGTCGTGGTCATGAAGTCACCAGCCTCTGCGGGTCGAATAGTCCGATCGGATGTGCGGTGGTCCCAGTAGTCGCGAGGTCGGCCACGATCTCGCCCACCACCGGGACGAACTTGAAACCGTGACCCGAGAATCCGCATGCCACAGTCACGTTGGCGTAATCCGGGTGGCGTGTTATCACGAAGTGCTCGTCGGTGGTATTCGAGTACATGCACGTGGCCGAGTGCACGCATTCACCCGCGAGTGCGGGCAGCAGCTCGGTCACCCGGTCGCGCATGGCAGCTATCTCCCCGGGGTGCACGACCCGATCGATGGTGTCGGGCGTGCACACCTGTCCCTTGCGGAAGAAGGCGACCTTGACGCCACCGTCGGGCCCATCGATCGCCGGGAACCCGTATATCTGCATACCGTGGGCATTTTCGTTGATGAAGATGGGCTGGTCTTCGAACGGTGCGGTCCCACCCACGGGGTCGAGCCAGTACAGCACCTGGCGCTCCACCGTGATCGGGATGCCCAACTCGGCCAGCAACTGGGGCGCCCACGCACCGGGGCAGATCACCACCTGACCCGCCGTGTACGTGCCGGTGCCGGTCGTGACCGTCACACCCGTCGCGGACTCCGACCATCCCAGCACCTCCTCACCGAAGCGCAGCGTCGCGCCAGCACCCGCGGCGAGGTCGAGATGCGCGGCCACCGTCATCTCCGGACGGGCGAACCCTGCCTTGGCTTCGTACAGCCCGACGTCGTCGGGCTGTGGCGTGAAATTGGGGAATCGGCTGCGGACCTGGGCGGCGTCGAGCACCTCGTGTGGCAGTGACCACTGCTGGCTGGCCCGCAGGCTTCCAGCGACGGTCAGGCAGTCCGCCGGACCGAGGAACAACCCGCCGGTGATTCGGTAGACCTCCTGCCCGGAATCCCGCGCGAGATCTTCCCAGAGCTCGTAGGCGCGCAACAGCAACGGCACATACGCGGGGTCCTCGAAGTAGGACTGCCTGATGATCCGCGACCCGCCGTGGCTGGACCCCTTGTCGTGCGCAGGAGTGAACTTCTCCAGCCCGAGTACCCGCTGCCCCCTCCCGGCCAGGTGGTAGGCCGCCGCGCTGCCCATGCCGCCAAGGCCGATGACGATGACGTCGTAGCTCTCCGTCACGGCGCCGCTACCTCCGGATCCGCGACATCTCGGGATCCACAACCGGCTCGGCGTGAACCGTGGCGGTGAAAGTCGTTGTCAGATAGTCGACCTCGACCTCGGCGCCGGGACCTAGCTCAGCGGGCAGCCAGGCGTAGGCGATGCTGCGACCGATGGTGGCCGAGTATCCCGCGCTGGTGACGTAGCCGACCGTCGTCCCGCCCGCCGACACCGGCTCCTTTCCCAGCACGACGGCATCGGGATCGTCGAACACGATGCTGCGCAGCATGGTTGCCGGCGGTTGCGCCTCGGCCAGCGCGCGCTTGCCGACGAAGTCGTCCTTCGCCATCCGTACCGCGAAGTCGATCCCGGCCGCGGCCGGGGTGTGCTCGGCGGTCATGTCTGACCCCCACGCGCGGTAGCCCTTCTCCAGCCGCAGACTGTTGAAGGAGATCTGTCCCGCAGCGATCGCTTGGTGGGGGCGTCCCGCTTCCCACAGCAGATCCCACAGCGCGGCACCGTATTCGGCCGTGGTGTAGATCTCCCAGCCGAGCTCACCGACATAGGACACCCGCATCATCGTGACCGGGATGGAACCCAGCTGAGTCTGCAACGCGCGGAAGTACTTGAACGACTCGTTGGACAGGTCGTCGGGACACAGCGGCTGTACGAGCAGCCGCGCCTTCGGGCCCCAGACGCCGACGCAGCAGGTCCCGCCGGTGATGTCACGCACCGTGACGCTCGCATCGTCCGGCAGCTGCCTGCTCAGCCAGTCGAAGTCCAGCGGCCCGTTGGCGCCCACCTGGAAGAGCTCCCGTTCCAGCCGCGCGACCGTGAGATCGCTTCGGATGCCGCCGTTCTCGTCGAGCAACAGCGTGTAGGTGACGGAGCCGACGCTCTTGGCGACGTTGTTGGTGGTCATACGTTGGAGGAAGTCGAGCGCACCCGGCCCGGCGACCTCATAGCGCGTCAGCGGCGTCATGTCGTAGAACGCAACGTGTTCACGGGTCCACCGCGCCTCGGCGATCGAGATCGGCGAGAAGAACCGTGCCGACCATTCGTCGCGCTCCGGTACGTGCACCCCCTGGTCACGCAACAGCGACAGCAGCGGGGCATTGGCCTCGTACCATGCGGGGCGTTCCCAGCATCGGACCTCGAAGAAGAACGCACCGAGGTCACGCTCGCGCTGATGGAACGGGCTGACCCGCAGGTTGCGCGGCGCGTCGCGGTACTGGTGCGGGTGCACGATGTCGTAGACCTCCACGAAGGCCTGTGCACTGGTTCGGGCAATGAAATCGGGGCTGAGCGCGGCCTTTTCGAACCGGTAGAGATCGCATTCGTGCACATCGGTGCCCGGGGCGCCGTCGACGATCCACTCGGCCATCGCCTTCGCGACACCGGCCGAGTGGGTCACCCATACCGCCTCGGCTACCCAGAACCCGCTCAGCTCGCGGTGCTCACCCATGATCGAGAAGCCGTCGGGCGTGAAGGAGAAGATGCCGTTGAAGCCCTCCTCGACCTTGGCATCGCCGAGCACCGGCAGCAGGCCGGTGCTCGCGGTCCACGCGGGCGCGAAGTCGTCGTCGGTGAACGGCAGCATCGACGGCATCGCCTCGCCGGCGGTGTCGTGCAGGAGGGTGTCCATCTCAACCGGCATCGGGCGGTGCCCGTAGTAGCCGATCCCCAACCGGTCGCCGTGCTGGCGGTAATACAGATCCTCGTCCTGGTGACGCAGGATGGGTAGCCGTGCGCCGTCCTTGGTGTCGTCGACGGGGACGAGCCCTGGCACCTGTCCGGTCTTCGCATACTGATGGGCCATCGGCACCAGCGGCACCGTCAGGCTCACCCTTGCGCCCAACTCGGCACCCCAGAACCCGACCGCGGACACCACCACGTCGGCGTCGAACGCCTCACCGGCGGCGGTGCGCACACCGGCGACCCGACCATTGCGGTCCACTATCTCGGCGACCTCGTGATCGCCGAGGAAGCGCGCCCCGCGGGCCGTCGCGCGCGCAGCCTGCGCCTCGACCGCACGAACGGAGACTGCCAAACCGTCTGCGGGAGTGTGAAATCCACCGAGAACCCGGTCCCGGTCCAGCAGCGGGTAGATGGCCAGGCAGTCCTCGACGTCAAGCAGGTGCCCTTCGATGCCCCATGACCGCGCCCAGCCCGACTTGCGATGCAGATCGGTCCAGCGCTGCGGGGTCGTCGCGACCTCGAGTCCCCCGACCGCATTGAAAGCGCCCAGCGCCGAGAACTTCTCGACGGTGTAGCGGGCGAACTCGGTCATGGTCTTCGACGGATTGGTCTGGAACACCAGTCCCGGCGCGTGCGATGTGGAGCCGCC
>JAVRPF010000678.1:0-2506 GCA_032162385.1 Mycobacterium sp. | reverse complement strand
TCCATCCTCTTGGCGAGCGGGAACACCGTGAAGTACTGCGCCGCGACCGGGAAGGTCAGCTCGACGAAGGCCTGGCTGATCAGGCGCTGGACGAGCTTGCCGCCGGGGATCCGCATCGCCCAGCGGGCAGGCGCCGGCAGCGGGACGTCGAGCTTGGGGAAGCACCAGATCGGGGTGCGCTGAAACACGGTGAGGTGGGAGACGATCGGCGCGATCTCGGGGATGACCTGCACCGCCGAGGCGCCGGTGCCGATGATTGCGACGCGCTTGCCGGTGAGGTCCTGCCGGTGATCCCAGCGCGCGGTGTGCATGGTGGTGCCGGCGAAGGAGTCCACGCCGTCGATGTCGGGCAGCTTCGGCACGGTCAGCACGCCGCTGGCGCTGATCAGGAACCGGGCCGTCAGTCCCCCGCAAGCGGGAGGTGCCCCCACCCCACCGGGATCGGTCTGCACCCGCCACAGGTGGTTTTCGTCGTCGAACTCGGCGGCCAGCACCTTGGTGTTGAACCGGATCCGCGACCGGATGCCGTATTTGTCGACGCAGTGTTCGGCGTAGGCCTTCAGCTCCCGGCCCGGCGCGTAGGTGCGTGACCATTGGCGGCTCTGCTCGAAGGAGAATTGATAGGAGAACGACGGAATATCCACGGCGATACCGGGATAGGTGTTCCAGTGCCAGGTGCCACCCACCCCGTCGCCGGCTTCGATCACGAGGTAATCGGAAAGTCCCGCCTGGTCGAGCTTGATGGCGGCGCCGATGCCGGAGAATCCGGCACCCACGATCAGGGTGTGATATTGGGGATTGAGACTCATTGACGCCTGCTCTAGGGCTCCGTCTTGCTCAGGGGTGCAATGCTTTCCGTAACGCCATCAGGCCGCGCTCGGTGGCCGCGGCGGCCGCCGGTATCACCGGGGCGAAGCTGGCATAGCCGTGCACCAGAGTCGGCTCGTTGCTCAGCTCGGCGGGAAAGCCTGCGGCGTTGAGCATCTCGGCGTATCGCGCCCCGACATCGCGCAGCGGATCGTGCTCCGCGATCCCGACGAAGGCCGGTGGCAAACCCGAGAGGTCGGCGGCGTTGGCCGGAGCGAGCGTGATGGGCAGCACCGCGGGGTCGGTGATGTCGACGTCGGCTGGCAGGAACCAAGTCAGAAAGGCGTCGATCACCTCGCGGTCCAGAATCGGGGCGAAGGCGTTCTCGGTGTGCGACGGCAGCGAAAGATCCGCGGTCACGACCGGATACCACAGCAGTTGGAAGGCTAGCTCCGGCCCGCTGTTGTCGCGGGCCAGCACCGCCATGACCGCGGCGAGGTTGCCGCCCGCCGAATCCCCGGCGACGGCGATCCGGTTCGGGTCACCGCCCAGTTCGGCGGCATGCTCGCCGACCCACTGCACCGCGGCCCAGCTGTCGTTGACCCCGGCGGGGTACGGGTGCTCCGGAGCAAGCCGGTAATCGACGGACACCACGATGGCCTCGGCGCCGACGGCGTGCGCGCGGGCTACGTGGTCGTGGGTGTCCAGGTCTCCCAGACAGAAACCGCCGCCGTGAAAGAAAACGACAATGGGCGAGACCTCGGCCGGGTCGGGCGGCCAGTAGATCCGAACCGGAATGTCGGTGAGCTCGCCATGCCCGATCGTCCGCTCTTCGATCCGCAGGTTCGGCAGCATTTCCGGCGGCACCTTGAGCAGCTTGAGGCGCTCGCGTGCGAGCTCGACACCGTCGTCCGCATTGAAGGTCATCGGGAACGCGTCGAGTAACGCCTTGAACGTCGGATCGATGCCAGGACGGGCAAGAGTCGGCTCAATCATTCGTACACCGTACGCCCGGCGTTCACCTGTGCAGGGCATTGCGCAACGCCGCGAGCCCCCGGTCCGATCCGGCCGTGGCGGCGGGCACCACACCGGCGTAGCCCAGGTAGCCGTGCACCATCGTCTCGGCGTTGTGCACCTCGGCGGGCACGCCGGCGGCGGCCAGCAGCTTGCCGTAGCTGATGCCGTCGTCGCGCAGCGGGTCGTAACCGGCGACGCCGATATAGGCCGGCGGCAGGTCGGCCAAGTTTTTCGCCCGCCCCGGCGCCATTCCCGCAGGCGGGTCGGACAAGTCGACATCGCCTGCGTACCAACGGGAAAACTGCGCGATGGCCCTGGTGTCAAGAATCGGCGCGGTCGCATTTTCGGCGAAGGACGGCAGCGACTCGTCCCACAACACGGAGGGATACCACAACAGCTGGAAGAGGATCGGCGGTCCGCCCTCGTCGCGGGCCTGCTGGGCGACCGCCGCGGCGATGTTGCCGCCCGCCGAATCCCCGGCGAGGGCCATCCGCGCGGTGTCCGCACCGAGCTCGGCGCCGTGCTCGGCGACCCACCGCGTTGCGGCCCAAGCGTCTTCGACGGCAGCGGGATACGGGTGCTCGGGCGCCAGCCGGTAATCGACGGACACCACGATCGCGTCGGCGCCTACCGCATGCTGGCGGGCGGTGCCGTCGTGGGTGTCGAGATCGCCGATGACGAA
>JAVRPF010000677.1:0-3284 GCA_032162385.1 Mycobacterium sp. | reverse complement strand
CTTAGATGATCTTCTGCGAAACCAGGTACTGGGCGACCTGATTGCCGCCTTCGCCCTCGTCGGCAACCTTCTCGCCCGCGGTCTTGGGCGGCTTCGGGGTCGACGACGTCACCGTGGAGCCGGCGTTGCCCAGGCCGACCTCGTCGGGCTCGACACCGATCTCGGCGAGCGTGAGGGTGGTGACTTCCTTCTTCTTGGCGGCCATGATGCCTTTGAAGGACGGGAATCGCGGCTCGTTGATCTTCTCGGTGACGCTCACCACCGCGGGCAGCGAGGCCTCGAGGGTGAACAGGCCGTCGTCGGTCTCGCGCTCACCGTGGACCTTGCCGCCCTCGACGGACAGCTTGCGCACGTGGGTGAGCTGCGGCAGACCGAGGTACTCGGCGATGACCGCGGGCACTGCGCCGCCGACGCCGTCGGTGGCCTCGTTGCCTGCGATGACCAACTCGGTGCCCTCGATGGTGCCCAGCGCGCGGGCCAGGGCCCAGCCGGTCTGGATCACGTCGGAGCCGTGCAGGCCGTCGTCGAGCAGGTGCACCGCCTTGTCAGCGCCCATCGACAGGGCCTTGCGGATCGCCTCGGTGGCGCGCGCGGGGCCTGCGGTCAGGACGGTGACGGTGCTCTCGCCGCCTTCCTTCTCCTTGATCAGCAGCGCTTCCTCGATGGCACGCTCGTTGATTTCGTCGAGCACGGCGTCGGCTGCCTCGCGGTCGAGGGTGTAGTCGCCGTCGGTCAGCTTGCGCTCAGACCAGGTGTCAGGGACCTGTTTGATCAGGACCACGATGTTCGTCATGAGTCTGGTTCGTCCTCCTCGATGAGGCCGCGGGGGCCTGCACTACCACGATTGATGCAACGACCATCATGTTACTCGTCGGTAACTTTAGGCGGTTCGCAGAAACACCATAGCTGGTCGAAGTTCGCATTCCGGCCTCCCCTTAGTTCGACGAACTATTCGCGAACGATCAGTGACGGGTTAGCCTGCCTTGCAATGAGCGCATTTTCTCCCCTCGAGCCGTCGGCCGACGGGGCCATGCCCCTGACCGGGGAACGCACGGTCCCGGACCTGGCGGAGGAGAACTACTGGTTCCGCCGCCACGAGGTGGTCTACCAGCGGCTGGCCGACCGGTGTGCGGGGCGCGACGTACTCGAGGCGGGCTCCGGGGAGGGCTACGGCGCCGACCTGATTGCCGGCGTCGCACGTCGCGTCGTCGGACTGGACTACGACGAATCTGCGGTAGCCCACGTCCGGGCCCGCTACCCGCGGGTGGACATGCGGCAGGGCAATCTCGCTCAACTACCGCTGGAGTCCAGCACCTTCGATGTGGTGGTCAACTTCCAGGTGATCGAACACCTGTGGGATCAGGGGCAGTTCGTTGCGGAGTGCTGCCGGGTGCTGCGGCCGTCGGGAGTGTTGCTGATGTCCACCCCCAACCGCATCACGTTCTCCCCCGGCCGCGACACCCCGATCAACCCGTTCCACACACGCGAACTCAACGCCGCCGAGCTCACCGAGCTGCTCACGTCAGCAGGGTTCCAGATCGAAGGCGTGTACGGGGTTTTTCATGGCGCCCGGCTGGCTGAACTGGATGCCCGCCACGGCGGGTCGATCATCGACGCGCAGATCGGCCGAGCGCTCGCCGACGCGCCGTGGCCCGCCGATCTGCTCGCCGACGTCGCCTCGATCGGCACGGACGACTTCGACCTTCTCCGGAGCAGTGACCGTGACATCGACGAGTCCCTCGACCTGGTGGCGATCGCGGTGCGGCCGTGACGGACGAGTCCAGCCCACCGGACCCGGTACCCGGGCTCTTCACCCTCGTCCTGCACACCCACCTGCCGTGGCTGGCGCACCACGGCCGCTGGCCGGTGGGCGAGGAATGGCTCTACCAGTCGTGGGCGGCGGCCTATCTGCCCCTGCTGCGGGTGCTGCGCACGCTGGCGGCCGAGGGCCGCAGCCACCTGGTCACCCTCGGCATGACGCCGGTGGTCACCGCGCAACTCGACGATCCGTACTGCCTGACGGGCATGCAGCACTGGCTGGCGAACTGGCAGCTGCGGGCCCAGGAGGCCGCCACCACCCGAGCCGCCGGGGACGGCACCGCGTATGACACACCGGAAGCGTTGCGCGCGTTCGGCGTTCGCGAGTACGCCGAGGCCGGCCAAGCGCTGGACGATTTTGCCGTGTCGTGGCGCCATGGTGGCAGTCCGCTGCTGCGCGAACTGATCGACGCCGAGGGCATCGAATTGCTCGGTGGGCCCCTGGCACATCCGTTCCAGCCCCTGCTCAACCCGAGGTTGCGCGAGTTCGCGTTGCGCGAGGGCCTCGCCGACGCACATCAGCGCTTCGCCCACGCGCCCACGGGCATCTGGGCGCCCGAGTGCGCGTACGCGCCGGGGATGGAGACCGACTACGCCGCGGCGGGCGTAACGCACTTCATGGTCGACGGACCGTCGCTGCACGGCGACACCGCGCTGGGTCGGCCGGTGGCGGGCTCCGACGTGATCGCGTTCGGACGCGACCTGCGGGTGAGCTACCGGGTGTGGTCCCCCAAGTCGGGCTACCCGGGCCACGCCGCCTACCGCGACTTCCACACCTACGACCACCTCACCGGCCTCAAGCCCGCCAGGGTCACGGGCCGTGCGGTGCCGTCGCAGGACAAGGCGCCATATCACCCCGAGCGCGCCGACCACGCGGTCGACGCCCACGTCGAGGACTTCGTCGAGGTGGTGCGCAGGCGCCTGGTCTCGGAGTCGGACCGGATCGGCAGACCCGCCCACGTGATCGCGGCGTTCGACACCGAGCTGTTCGGGCACTGGTGGTACGAGGGCCCGGTCTGGCTGGAGCGGGTGCTGCGCGCGCTGCCCGCCGCGGGGGTGCGCGTCGGCACCCTGTCCGACGCCATCACCGATGACTTCGTGGGCTCGCCCGTCGAATTGCCTGCCAGCTCTTGGGGTTCGGGCAAGGACTGGCAGGTGTGGTCGGGCGATCGGGTCGCCGATCTGGTCCACCTCAACGCCGAAGTGGTCGACAACGCGCTGAGCACCGTCGACAAGGCGTTGGCACAGCACGCGTCGGTCGGTGCGCCGACGCCACGCGACACGGTGGCCGACCAGATCCTGCGCGAGGCCCTGCTGACCGTCTCGAGCGACTGGCCGTTCATGGTGAGCAAGGACACCGCCGCCGACTACGCGCGCTACCGGGCCCACCTGCACGCCCACGCCACCCGCGAGATCGCGGGCACGCTGGCCTCGGGCCGCCGCGAACAGGCCGAGCGCCTGGCCGC
>JAVRPF010000676.1:0-5913 GCA_032162385.1 Mycobacterium sp. | reverse complement strand
TTCGCGAAGAACATCCGGTCCAGGCCGGGCGGAAGCACTTCTCCCAGTCGCTCCACCAGCGTGAGCAGCGGGCGGTGCATCACGGTCGTGTACTGCGCATGGATCAGCGTCGCCACCTGCCGCTGCGCCGCTTCAACCACCCGGGGGTGGCAGTGACCGGTGCTCGTCACGCCGATCCCCGCGGTGAAGTCGAGGTACCTGCGGTCGTCTTCGTCGTACAGCAGCACGCCCTCGCCGTGGGCGGCGAGCACGCCGGTCGCTTGTTTCAGAATCTGCGAGAGCTCGGCCACGGCCACCCCTTGCTGTCGATGAGTAGATTGTCAACAATCAGAGTATCGAAGGGCGCCGCAGCGGTGAAAGGGGTTACGGATGAACGAGGAAGCCCAGGTGGTCGACGCGGTCGAGAAGCGGCTGTTCATCGACGGCAAGTGGGTCGACGCGGCGGACGGAGGCACCTTCGACGTCGTCGATCCCTCGACCGGGGCGGCGCTGTGCGCGGTGGCCGATGCCAGACCGCAGGACGGGATGGCCGCGCTGGACGCCGCCGTCGCCGCCCAGCCTGCCTTCGCCGCGACCTCTCCGCGCGAGCGGGCCGACATGCTCAGCCGGGCGTTCGAGCTGCTGCACGAGCGGATCGACCACCTGGCCCTGCTGATGACACTGGAGATGGGCAAGCCGCTCGCCGAGGCCCGCGGCGAGATCGCCTACGCGGCCGAGTTCTTCCGCCACTTCGCCGAGGAGGCGGTACGAATCGACGGCGGCTACCAGACCGCGCCGGCCGGGGGCGCGCGCTTCCTGATCGCCCGACAGCCCGTCGGTCCGTGTCTGCTGATCACGCCGTGGAACTTCCCGATGGCGATGGGCACCCGCAAACTTGGGCCCGCGATCGCGGCGGGCTGCACTAGCGTGATCAAACCGGCCCACCAGACGCCGCTATCCATGCTCGCGCTGATGGACATCCTGACCGAGGTCGGTGTGCCGGCCGGCGTAGTCAACTGCGTCACCGCGATGGACGCCGGCGCGGTGATGGAGCCGCTGATCCGGTCCGGTCGAGCGCGCAAGCTCTCCTTCACCGGCTCCACCCGCATCGGCCGGCTGCTGCTCGAGCAGTGCGCGGAGAAGATCCTGCGGACCTCGCTCGAGCTCGGTGGCAATGCTCCGTTGATCGTGTTCGAGGACGCGGATCTCGACGAGGCCGTGGCGGGGGCGATCGCAGCCAAGATGCGCAACATGGGCGAGGCCTGCACCGCCGCCAACCGGATGTATGTGCACTCGTCGGTCATCGACGAGTTCGGCCGTCGCCTGGCCGAGCGGATGGCGGCGATGTCAGTCGGTCGCGGGACGCTCGACGGGGTCCAGGTCGGACCACTGATCGACGAGGCAGCGCTGCGAAAGGTGGAGTCCCTCGTCGCCGATGCCGTGGAACGCGGCGCCACCGTGCTGACCGGGGGTTCGGCGGACCCCGGGGGCGGTTACTTCTACCCGCCGACGGTGCTCACCGGTGTGCCGCGCGACGCGGAGATGGCCGACCAGGAGATCTTCGGCCCGGTCGCGCCGCTCACCCCGTTCGATTCGGAGACCGAGGTGGTCGCGGCTGCCAACGACACCGAGTACGGGCTGGTCTCCTACGTCTTCACCAATGACCTACGCCGCGCGCTACGGGTCGCCGAGGCCCTGGAGACCGGAATGGTCGGACTCAACCAGGGCGTCGTCTCCAACCCCGCCGCGCCCTTCGGTGGCGTCAAACAATCCGGCCTCGGCCGCGAGGGCGGCGCCGTCGGCATCGACGAGTTCCTGGAGACCAAATCCGTTGGAATCACGATGAATTAGGCGCAGTCCCCGGTGGCGTCGGGGACGCACAATCGCTTGATGGCGTCGTCCATGTGCGCGACGAGCAATTCGTCGGTGAGCTTGAGGTCGCCGTTCCTGATCGCGGTGGCCACCGCGCGGTGCTCGTCGTCGCGGACCTCCGAGACGGAGTAGGACTGCTCGAGCGCGTGAATGCACATCCGCGTCTCGGTGATGAACGTCTGGTGCATCCGGTTCAGCCGCGGGCTGGCGGCCAACTGCACTAGGCGGACATGGAAGCCGATGTCCAACTCGCTCACCTCGGCCGGCGTCGTCGCGGCGGTCATCTGCTCGACGATCTCGAGCAGAACGTCACCGGCCGCGGCGTGGTCGCCCTCGAGGATCTTGCGGGCCGCGGCCCGTTCGATCGCCTCGCGGGCCAGGTACATGTCGCGGACGTCGTTCGGCGTCATGTCGATCACGAAGAGACCGCGGTGGCGGATCGAGACCAGCAGACCTTCCTGAGTCAGACGCTGCATGCCCTCGCGCAGCGGACCCCGGCTCACGCCGAACTTTCGAGCCAGGTCGGCCTCGCTCAGCTGCGCACCAGGCTTGAGTTCCCCACTGCCGATCGCGTGACGCAGTTTGTCCGCGATGATGCTCGGCGTCGACTGCTGCACGAGCGGCTCGATCACGTTCGTCACTGGTGGTCTCCAAAGAGCGTGCCCAACCCCGGCAGGGCAGGTACCGGTCCGAGGAGCTGCAGACCCTTCCAGACGGTCACCTGGTTGGCGGTGAGGACCGGCTTGCCAATGGCCGCCTCCAGCTCCGGAATGATCGCCAATGTGTGCATCGCGGTGTCCGGGACCAGCACGGCGTCGGCGTCGGGGTGGTCGGCCGCCGTCACCATCGCGACCACCTGCTCCGATTCCAGCGTGCCGACCTCGGCCGCCGTGACGATGCCGTGGCTGCCCATCGACACCACCTCGATGCCGCCTGCCGACAGGAACCGGACGAAGTGCTGGGCCACGTCGTCGGGGTAGGACGCCGCCACGGCGACCCGGCGCATGCCGAGGTGCCGTACCGCGTCGACGAAGGCGATCGAGGTGGACGACGCCGGGACCCCGGCCGCGGCGGCGACCCCGGACGCCTGGTCCCGGGCGCCGTCGGGGCCGAACACGAAGCTGCCGGACGTGCAGGCCCACATCACCGCATCCGGTTTCTCGGCGGCGAGCTGTGTGGCGCCGTCGGCGAGCCGCTCCGCACGTCCGAGGTCGAGCAGGGCGTCCACGCGATGCGCATCCTCACCGACCGACGTGATCACGACCGGAAGCCGGACCACGCCGCCGAATCGGGACTCCAGCGCCGGGAAGTCGTCCTCCGCGCTGTGACCGGGGTAGAGAAGGCCCACCGTGACCATGCGGTCTCCCTGGTTGATCGTCATCGAAATAGGTAGATTGTTGACAATGGTAACGCCCGTGTCGTACGACGTCCGCCAGCTCGCCCGGGCGCTCGAGTCGGAGGTTCGCGGATCGGTCGGCGCCGACGCCCGCACTCGGGCGCTGTACGCGGCCGACGCGTCGAACTACCGCGACGTTCCCGACCTGGTCGTCGTCCCGGCCGATCGGGAAGATCTCGCGACGGCGGTGACGCTGACCGCGGCCGCGGGTGCGCCGGTGACGCTGCGCGGCGGCGGCACGTCGATGGCAGGCAATGCGATCGGCGGCGTGGTGATCGACGCCTCGCGGCACGTCAACCGGATCCTTGTCATTGACGGCGAAGCCCGGACCGCGGTCGTCGAGCCGGGCGTGGTGCTGACCGACCTGCTGGCCGCGGCCTCGCCGCTGGGGCTGACGTTCGGGGCCGACCCGTCATCGGCCAGTCGCGCGACGCTCGGCGGGATGATCGCGAACAACGCGTGCGGAGCGCACTCCGTTGCCTGGGGCACGACCGCGGACAACGTCTCCTCGCTCGACGTACTCCTCGCCGACGGCACCAGGTGCACTGTCGATTCCGTCGGGAACCGCGAGGAGCTTGCCCACAGGCCCGGCCGGGAGGGCGAGCTGCACCGGCAGCTGCAGGCCTTCGTCGACCGGCACGAGTTGGCGATCCGGCGCCGGTTCGGACAGTTCACCCGGCAGATCTCGGGTTACGCCTTGCACCGGCTGCTGCCGGAGAACTCCTACGACGTCGCCGGGTTGTTGTGCGGGAGCGAGGGCGGTTTCGCGGCGACGTTGCAGGCGACGCTCTCCCTGACCCCGCTGCCCGCGGCCAAGGTGCTGTGCGTGCTCGGCTTCAGCGACTCGATCTCTTCGGCCGAGTGCGTACCGGTGGTGTTGCGCCACGATCCGCTGACGATGGAGTCGATCAACATCGACCTCGTCGAGCGGCTGCCAGACGAGGTGCGCGCCGCCGCGATCGAGGCGGGACTTCCGGCGGGACGAGCGTGGCTGCTGGTGGAAATGGGTGGGGAAGACCATGTTTCGGCCCTGGTGGCCGCCGAGAAGATGCTCGAGGAGCTTCGCGACTCCGGCTCGCCCGCCACCGCGTCACTCGTCACAGATCCCGGGCCGCAGCGGGTGTTGTGGCGGTGCCGGACGGACGCGGCAGGCCTCGCAACCCGCCGGGCCGATGGCGCCGAGGCCTGGGGCGGCTGGGAGGACGCCGCCGTTCCGCCGGGCCGCCTGAGCGACTACCTGCGGGCGCTCGACGACCTGCTGAGCCGGCACGGATTCTCGGGAGCGTGCTACGGCCACTTCGGTGAAGGCTGCATGCACATGCGGATCGATTTCGACCTGCTCAGCCGGACCGGCCTCGCCGCCTACCGCGAGTTCGTCGAGGAAGCGACCGATCTGGTGGTCTCACTCGGCGGCTCGGTTTCCGGCGAGCACGGCGACGGGCGGGCGCGCTCGGCACTGCTCGGCCGCATGTACGGCGCGGACGGCGTTCGGCTGCTCACCGAGATGAAGGACATCTGGGATCCTGGCCGGCTGATGAATCCCGGCGTGATCGTCGACCCGCCCGCGGTGGACGCCGACATCCGGCATGACGGCCCGGCCAAGGACCGCAAGCCGCTGACACTGTTCGCCTACGCCGACGACAAGCACGACTTCGCCCAGGCACAGCGCCGGTGCGTCGGAATCGGCAAGTGCAGGCAGAACTCCGGCGGCGTGATGTGCCCGAGCTATCAGGTGACCCGCGAGGAGCTGCACTCGACGCGCGGGCGTGCTCACCTGCTCTGGGAGATGCTGCAGGGCGACGTGGTGACGGACGGGTGGCGGTCGACCGAGGTGCGGGACGCGCTGGACCTGTGCCTGTCCTGCAAGGGATGTCTGTCGGACTGCCCGGTCAACGTGGACATGGCGACCTACAAGGCCGAATTCACCCAACATCACTACGCCCGCCGGCCCTGGGCGCGTCCGCTGTCGCACTGGTCGATGGGCTGGCTGCCGCTGTCGTCGCGGTTCGCCTCCCGGGTGCCGCGGCTGGTCAACCGAATGGCGCGGCTCCCGCTCGCGAAGCGATTGGGCGGGATCGCCCCGGAGCGAGAGATCCCCGCCTTCGCCGAGCAGACGTTCACCTCCTGGTTTGCCGGTCGCAGCCATGAGGCGGAAGGCGCGGCGGCCAAGGTCCTGCTGTGGCCCGACACCTTCACCAACCATTTGGCACCCGAGGTCGGCAAGGCGGCGGTCGAGGTACTGGAAGCCGCCGGGTACCAGGTGGTACTGCCGGAGAAGCCGGTGTGCTGCGGGCTGACATGGATCTCGACGGGCCAGCTGAATCGGGCGAAGAAGGTGATCGAGCGCTCATTGGCGACCTTGGCGCCATCGCTGAGCGCCGGAACGCCGATCGTCGGACTGGAGCCGAGCTGCATCGCGGCCTTGCGGCACGACGCTCCGGCGCTGTTGCCGGACAACCCTCTAGCTGCCGCGGCAGCTGCCGCGACGCACACCTTCGCCGAGTTCCTGAACGGGTCCGGCTGGCAACCGCCCCATGTCGGCGGAGAGGCGCTGGTGCAGACGCACTGCCACCAGCACGCCGTCGTCGGCTTCGACGCCGACCGAGCGGTCATGGCGGCCGCCGGTATCAAGGCCACTGTGCCCGACTCCGGATGTTGCGGACTTG
>JAVRPF010000675.1:0-2779 GCA_032162385.1 Mycobacterium sp. | reverse complement strand
TGCCGCCGAACACGTTCGCCGCCGAGTTCATCCCGCACGACATGCTCCTACCGTCGGTCGACGTCATGGTTACCAACGGCGGGTACGGCGCCGTGCAGCGGGCGCTCATGACGGGCGTGCCCCTGGTGGTCGCGGGCAACACCGAGGACAAGCCGGAGGTCGCAGCCCGGGTGGAGTTCTTCGGCGCTGGCGTGAACCTGCGCACCGGCGTGCCCACCGCGGGCGAGGTGCGCCGGGCGGTGCGCACCGTGCTGAACGACTACACCTACCGGCAGTCCGTAGGCCGCCTGCAGGCGGCCTACGGCCGTCGCGACGGCGTCGACGAGATCGCCGCACTGGTCGACGAGGCCATCGCCGAAACACGGATGGAGGCCCAGCATGCCTGAGGAACTGACCCTGCCCATCATCGCGGCGGGCATCCTGCTCTGGTACCTGGTGTGCGCACTGCGCCAGGGGCGCACCGAACGGTCGAACGAACCCACGCTGGTCTGGCGCGAGGCGCGGGTCGGCGGTTGGTCGGAGTGGCACGAGCTGACCGCGATCGGTCCGCCGGGCGACTACACGAGCGTGCTGTCCGCCGTCCGGGCGAACGCGAGTCCGGCCGCGACGGCCGTGCAGTTCGCGTCCGTGGTTCAGCCAGCCGA
The DNA here is from genome assembly GCA_032162385.1 of Mycobacterium sp. Lineage (GTDB taxonomy): Bacteria > Actinomycetota > Actinomycetes > Mycobacteriales > Mycobacteriaceae > Mycobacterium. Next base: position 2,135 of record JAVRPF010000675.1, on the reverse strand, counting down.
CGCGCCGGACTACACCCTGCGGGTGCTGTTCATGTCGGCCGTGCGGGAGCCCCGCGATCCCGTCGTCGCGATGACGAAGTAAGGGCACGACCATGGCCGAGATTCTGATTGCAGCACTGTCCCCCGTCGGACACATCAGCCCGCTGCTCGCCATCGCGCAGGACCTGGTCGCTCGAGGTGACCGCGTCACCGTGATGACGGGTGCAGCCCACAGCGACACCGTCCAGGCCACCGGCGCCCGACCACATCCGCTGCCCACGATCGCCGACTTCGACGACTCAGCGTTCGACTCGTCCAGCCGCGGCAGGACGTCGGTGATCAAGGCGCTCAACCTCGCGATCATCCGATTGTTCCTGGCCCCGATGCCGTATCAGGCTGCCGAGTTGACCGCGGCGATGGCCCAAACCCGCTTCGACGCGGTCATCGTCGACTACGGCTTCTTCGGGATCGTCCCGATTCTGCTCGGCGACACGCCGGACCGACCGCCGGTGCTGTACTTCACGCCGACGCCGCTGATGTTGTCGAGCCGCGACACCGCCCCCAACGGCATGGGCCTGCCACCCGGCGTCGGCCGGTTGGGACGGCTGCGCAACCGTGCGCTGAACCTGTTCTCGCACAACGTGGTCCTTCGAGAGGCCCACCGGACCACCAACGTGATGCTCGCCAGGCTCGGGGCGCGCCGACTTCCGGTGTTCCTGCTCGACGTCGGCGTGCTGGCCGAGCGCTTCATCGTGCCGACGGTACCGAGCTTCGAATACCCGCGCAGCGACCTCGCTCCCAACGTCAGATTCGTCGGTGCCGTGCATCCTCAGCCGTCATCCCGCTACGTGCCGCCGAGCTGGTGGACCGACTTGGACGCCGACCGCCCGGTCGTCCACGTCACCCAGGGCACCGTCGACAACGACGACTTGTCCCGACTGATCGAGCCGACCATCGAGGCCCTCGCCGGTGAGGACGCGACGGTCGTGGTCACGACGGGCGGCCGTGACGTCGGCGACATCAAGGTGGCGTTGCCGTCGAACACTCGTGTCGCCGAATACATCCCGCACGACGTCCTGCTGCCCAAGGTGGACGTCATGATCACCAACGGCGGGTACGGCACGGTACAGCGAGCGGTGTCGACGGGTGTACCGCTGGTCGTGGCGGGCAGCACCGAGGACAAGCCGGAGGTCGCGGCGCGGGTGGCGTGGTCGGGAGCGGGGATCAACCTCAAGACCGGCACGCCGACGCCAACGATGATCCGCGGCGCGGTGCGCGAGATCCTCACCAACAGGGACTACGTGCATCGCGCCCGCGAGTTGGAGGCAGCCTTCGCCCAGCGGGACGGGATCGCCGAGATCGCCGCGCTCGTCGCCGAGGTGATTCAGGAACGACGTCCCGCGGCCAGACGATGAGCTGCGCCGATCCGTTCTGCCGCCCGCCCGAGCCCGAGCCGGCCCGCGAAAGCTCCAGGAACTACGCGCTCTTTTCGCGGCGCTCGCTGCGCGAGGGCTTGCGCGGCACGATCGTCGGCAATACGTTGTCCTCGACGGTCTCCTTGGTGACGACGACCTTGGCGACGTCGTCGCGGCTCGGGATGTCGTACATCACCGGCAGCAGGACTTCTTCCATGATCGCGCGCAGACCGCGGGCACCGGTGCCGCGGTGGATTGCCTGATCGGCGATCGCTTCCAGCGCATCCTCGGTGAACTCCAACTCGACGCCGTCCATCTCGAACAGCCGGTTGTACTGCTTGACCAGCGCGTTCTTCGGCTCGGACAGGATCTTGACCAGCGATTCCTTGTCCAGGTTGGTCACCGAGGCGACAACCGGAAGGCGACCGATGAACTCCGGGATCAAGCCGAACTTGATCAGGTCCTCGGGCATGACGTCACCGAAGACGTCCTTGGTCTCCTTGTCGAACTTCGTGTGCAGCTCGGCCCCGAAGCCGAGACCCTTCTTGCCCACGCGCGACTCGATGATCGTGTCCAGCCCGGCGAACGCGCCGCCCACGATGAACAGCACATTCGTGGTGTCGATCTGGATGAACTCCTGGTGCGGGTGCTTGCGCCCGCCCTGCGGCGGCACCGACGCCGTCGTGCCCTCGAGGATCTTCAGCAGCGCCTGCTGCACGCCCTCGCCGGAGACGTCGCGGG
>JAVRPF010000674.1:0-4017 GCA_032162385.1 Mycobacterium sp. | reverse complement strand
TTGCCCAGAGCACGCGAGTCTTGCTGGGCACCGACCAGGTTCAGCAGCCGTAACGGGCGGCACCCGACGCAATACAGTCTGGAAGTGCCCCCGGCATGATTCGAACATGCGACACCGGCTTTAGGAGAGCCGTGCTCTATCCCCTGAGCTACGGGGGCGGGGACGGCTCGCAGCTTACCGAACCCACTGCGAACTCCGTGTTTCCCACCGCCGCGCGGGGGCATCCCACTCCCATGAGCACATCGAAGAAGGCCCGCAACACCGTCGACCGCCTCGCCGGTCAGGCCAAGGAGAAGATCGGTGACGCGACGGGCAACGCCCGGCTGCGCAACGAAGGCAAGACCGACCAGGTGAAGGCCCGCGTGAAGCAGACCGGCGAGCGCCTCAAGGACGCCGTCCGCGGCCGCTAGTCACGCAGCTCGGCGATCACCTTCGCGAACGCCTCGGCGTGCGGCTGCTGCACGATGATGTAGGTCACCCCGTAGGTGTCGCGGTAGCGCCGGATCTCGTCGGCAATCTCCTTCGTCGACCCGGACAGCACGCCCGGTGTCCGCAACAGCTGCTCGTCGGTCATCTCCGGCAGGAACCGGCGGGTGATGGACAGGTCGGGGTTACCCGAGTCGTCGGTGGGCAGCGCGGTGATCGCGATGTTGAGTTCCAGCTCGTCGAAGCGTTCGGGGGCTGCGTTGCGCACGAACGAGATCCGCTCGGCGAGTGGGTCGCCACTGTCGGAGTTCGGGTCGCCGCCCGTCAACCCGATGATCTGAGCCTTCTCCGCGGCGATCGTGAGCAGTCGGTTGCCGTTCCCCGCGATCAGGAGCGGCACCTCGGGCACGTGCTCGCGTAGGTATTCGGTGATGTGCCGCAGATAGTCGACGCGTTCCCTGGCGGTGGGGTAGGGCAGTTCGGCGGCCTCGAACTCCTCCTTGACGTAGCCCGCCCCCAGCCCCAGCTCCAGCCGGCCGCCGGTGAGGTCGCGCATGGCGGCGACGTCGCGCGCCAGCAGCGCCGGCTTGTAGAAACCGGCGTTGAGCACGAAGGTGCCGACGTGCAGCGTTTCGGTGGCCGCCGCCGCGGTCATCAGGGTCGGGAACGGGGCGGGCGCGCCGAGGTGATCGGGGACGTGCAGGACGTCATAGCCCATGTCCTCCGCGCGGCGGGCCCAGTCCTGAACCGCTGACTGCCGACTGGCGGCGTGCAAACCGAACCCGAACCGAAAATCCTTGGCCATGACCCCGAGCTTAGGACGGCCGTCGAAGACAGATGTTTGGCCCCGCTCCGTCCCGGGAACTGAGACCCGGTAGGTCGCTCAACGCACAGCGGCCAGCAAAGGAGTTTTCATCCCAGACCCGGCCCGTCGTGAGCACTTCCGACGGGCCGGATCGATCTTCAGCCCATGGCCACTCATCCCACGTTCGGCGTCGAGGAGGAGTTCCTGCTCGTCGACCCCGACAGCGGCGAACCCGTCCCGCTGAACCGTGCGGTCGCCGAGCACGCCAAGGCCAAGGGCGTCGACCTGCAGCTCGAATTGACCAGCTGTCAGGTCGAGACGACGTCGGACGTGTTGGCCTCGAGTGAGGAGCTGCGAGCCGAGATGAGCCGACTGCGCCGAATCGCGTCGGAGGCGGCCGGCGCGGCCGGCGCGCGTCTCCTGGCCGTGGGGGTACCCCCGACGGTCCCGCACAGCTTTCCGGTCACCGACACGCCGCGCTATCGCGAGATCGCCGCGAAGTTCGGGATGATCGCCCACGAGCAGGGCATCTGCGGCTGCCACGTGCACGTCGCGGTGCCCACGCGGGAGTTGGCGGTGCGTGTGAGCAATCGGTTGCGGCCGTGGCTGCCGTCGTTGCTCGCGCTGACGGCCAACTCGGCCATCTACCGCAGCACCGACACCGGCTACGCGAGCTGGCGCAAGGTGCTGTGGGCGCTGTGGCCCAGCGCCGGCCCGCCGCCCCACTTCGATTCGGTCGACGAGTACGACGCGCTGGTCCGGATGATGCAGGACGCCGGCGCCATTTTGGATGACGGCATGATCTATTGGGACGTCCGTCCCTCGGCGGACTTCCCGACGGTCGAGATACGCGTCGCCGACGTGCCGGCCACCGTCGCCGAGACGGTATTGGTGGCCACGCTGGCCAGGGCGGCGGTGATGACCGCGATCGACGACGAGCAAAGGGGTGCTCCGGTATTGCCGCTGACGTCGCACGCGCTCAAGGCGGCGTATTGGAAGGCGGCGCGGGACGGGCTGGAAGGCCTGTCCATCGACCTGCCGGACACGCACGCGCCGTTGCCCGCCACCCGGCTCCTCTCCAACCTGGTCGATCGCGTCGAGCCCGCCCTCAAGGCCCTGGGCGACGACGACATGGTCCGCGAAGAGCTGGCGCGCATCGCCGCCGAGGGCAACGGTGCCATGCGCCAGCGAAGGGCTTGGGAACGGCGCCACGAGGTCGGCGACGTCATCGAGGAGGCAGCCACGGCCACACTGGCCGGGGTGTCGGGTGGATGACCCGGCTCAGGCCCGCCGCCATCCCGTTGCGAGCCGCTCAACCGCGCGTAATCTCCCGATGGTGACGGCGACGGTCTTCCGCAACGGAACCATCTGGACGGGAACATCCGAGCCGACGACCGATGCGCTTCTGGTCGTCGACGGCATCATCGTAGGCCTGGGCGAGAACGCCGTTGGACCGGCCGCCGATCGACACGGAGCCACCGAAGTCGATCTCGAAGGTGGCTTCCTGATGCCGTCGTTCGGAGACGGACACGCCCACCCGCTGCTCGGCGGACTGGAGGCCGTCGGGCCTGCGGTGCGCCCGTGTACGTCAGTCGAGGAGATCGTCGAGGCAGTCCGGGTCTACGCCACCGAACACCCCGACGACGAGTGGATCGTCGGCGCCTCCTATGACAGCAGCCTCGCGTCGGGCGGCCTGTTCGACGCCCGCTGGCTGGACGAGGCGGTGCCCGACCGGCCGGTGGTGCTGCGGGCCTGGGACTACCACACGGTCTGGTGCAATTCGGTTGCCCTGCAACGGGCGGGCATCACGGCCGACACGCCGAATCCGGCGCTCGGCGAGATCCCGCACCGCGACGACGGCTCGGTGCTCGGCACCCTGCGGGAGTGGGGTGCGGTGGACCTGGTCACCGCCGTCATGCCCGAGCGCGACGAGGACGTCCGGATCGCCGCGCTCGGCACGGCCGCCGACTACTACCTGGCCAGCGGTGTCACCTGGGTGCAGGACGCCTGGGTCGAGCCTGGCGACGTCGACACCTACATCGCCGCGGCCCTGCGGGATGCCCTGCGTATCCGGTTCAACCTGGCGCTGTACGCCGATCCGCGCCACTTCGACTCCCAGCTGGACGGTTTCGCGCAGGCCCGTCGCCGGGTGCACGAGGTGGGGTCGCCGCTGCTGACCGCGCACACCGTCAAGTTCTTCGCCGACGGGGTGATCGAGAACGAGACGGGCGCGCTGCTGGCCCCCTATTGCGATGGTTTGCACTCGCACGGCATGCAGGTCTGGGAGGGGCAGAGCCTGGCCGAGGCCGCCCGTCGCGTCGACGAGTTGGGCCTGCAGATCCACATCCACGCCATCGGCGATGCCGCCGTGCGCCAGGCGCTCGACGCCATCGCCTACGCCGTCGAGTGCAACGGCCCGCGGGACCGGCGGCCGGTGATCGCACACGTGCAGCTGGTCGACGACGCCGACATGCACCGGTTCGCCGAGCTCGGCGTCATCCCGAACATGCAGCCGCTGTGGGCGCAGCTGGACGCGCTGATGACCGTGCTCACCGTGCCCCGGCTTGGCGCCGAACGGTCCGACAAGCAATACAAGATGCGCACCATCGACGACTCCGGCGCCCGGCTCGCGTTCGGGTCGGACTGGCCGGTGTCATCCGGGGCGCCGTTCGACGGCATCGCCATCGCGGTGTCCCGCCGCACCCCGGAAGGGGAACCCGAGGGCGGTTGGACGCCGGAGGAGATCGTCACCATCGAGCGGGCACTCACGGCCTACACCTCGGCGG
>JAVRPF010000673.1:0-9966 GCA_032162385.1 Mycobacterium sp. | reverse complement strand
GACGAGGCGCGGGTGCTGCATGCGGAGACGGGCGCCCACGGATTGGCCGGTGACCTGTTCGTCGACGGCGCACTCGGATCGCGCACCGCGTGGCTGCACGAGTCCTACGCCGACGCGCCGAAAACGTGCGGCAACGCCTACCTGGACGCCGAGGCCGTCGAAGCCCACCTGAGCGCATGCACCGAATCCGGAATCGCGGCCGGTTTCCACGTCATCGGCGACGCCGCGGTCACGGCGGTGGTCGATGCGCTGGACCGCATCGCCGATCGGTTCGGTGCGCCCGCCGTCGCCCGGTGCGGCCACCGCCTGGAACATCTCGAAATGGTGACCGCGGCGCAGGCAGGCCGACTCGGCGCGTTGGGCGTCGTGGCCAGCATGCAACCGAACTTCGACGCGGCCTGGGGCGGCGCGCACGGCATGTACGCCCAGCGCCTGGGTGCCGACCGAGCCCGGCCGCTCAACCCGTTCGCCCTGTTAGCATCCCAAGGCGTGCCACTTGCCTTCGGCTCCGACAGCCCCGTGACCAGCATGAATCCGTGGGCAACCGTGCGCGCGGCGATACGGCACCAGACGCAGGGCAGCGCGATCTCGGCCCGCGCGGCGTTCGCAGCCGCCACCCGCGGCTCGTGGCGTGCCGGTGGGGTGCGCGACGGTGTCACCGGGACACTCGCACCGGGTGCGCCGGCGTCCTACGCGGTGTGGGACGTTCCCGGGGGACTCGAGGTCGCGGCGCCGGCCGACGCGGTGCAGCGCTGGTCTACCGACCCGCGGTCCCGCGTACCCGCCCTGCCCCGACTCGGCGCCGACGACGCGCTGCCGACGTGCCGCCAGACGGTGCGCCGGGGTGTCACCATCCATGGCTGACCCGAAGCGCAGGCGCTACTGGTCCCGACCCGGCGACGATACCGAGATCCTTCCCGCAGTGCGGGACACCGTCGACCAGGACATCGCCGTTGAGGAGCTGACGGACGAGGACACCGAGGCGGAGGGCAACGCCGCGGAGGAAACCCCCGACGCCGACGAGGCCCCCGATGCTGCGGCGCCGCCGACGCGATCGGCGCGGGTTGCCGCACGGCTGCGCCAGGCATTGGAGCCGCGGGCGTTGCGTCTGTCCGCAGCGATCGCCGCGGGTCTGCTGCTGTGCGTCAGCTTTCCGCCGTTCGGGTGGTGGTACTTCTCGTTCGTTGCCTGCGCGTTGCTGGCCTGGGTGTTCATCCACCCGGCCACCCGACCCGCCGGCGGGTTCGGGTACGGATTGCTCTTCGGACTGGCCTTCTACATACCGTTGTTGCCCTGGATCAGCGGATTGGTCGGGCCGTTCCCGTGGCTGGCGCTGTCGACCATGGAAGCCGTGTTTCCCGGTCTATTCGGCCTCGCGGCCATCGCCGTGCGGCGGCTCCCGGGCTGGCCGGTGGCGTTCGCGGGTCTTTGGGCGCTGATGGAATGGCTGAAGTCGACCGTGCCGTTCGGTGGTTTTCCCTGGGGAGTGGTCGGATTCAGTCAGAGCGACAGCCCGCTGCTGCCCGTCGCGCACTTCGGCGGTGCGCCGCTGGTGTCGTTCGCGGTGGTGCTGGTCGGTTTCAGCCTGGCGGCGATCGTGGTCGAGGGTGTCCGGCGGTGGCGACACGTCCCGCGCGCCGGCGCTGCCGCGCCGCCGGCCGTGGTGGTGCCCGGCGTCTGCATCGTGTTCGTCCTGCTCACGGTGGCGCTGGCCGGGCCGTACGTGCGCCAGTCGGGATTGGGGGCCGGTGACGACCAGGCGGTGACGATCGCCGCGGTGCAGGGCAACGTGCCGCGACTGGGCCTTGAGTTCAATGCCCAGCGCCGTGCGGTGCTCGACAACCACGTTCGCGAGACCATGCGGCTCGCCGAGGACGTGCGCGCAGGCCGGGCGCCGCAGCCCGCGGTCGTGATCTGGCCAGAGAACTCGTCGGACATCGACCCGATCAGGAATCGCGACGCGGCCGAGCTCATCTCGGTGGCCACCGAAGCGGTGCACGCGCCGATCCTGGTCGGCGCCGTGCTCGCCGCGCCCGGCTACAGCCCCGACAATCCGGTGTCGACCAACTCGGTGATCGTGTGGGACGGGGTCAATGGACCCGGCGAGCGGCACGACAAGCAGATCGTGCAGCCGTTCGGCGAGTATCTGCCATGGCGCAGCTTCTTCCGACATCTGTCGTCGTTCGCGGACCGGGCCGGCTACTTCGTACCCGGCACCGGCAGTGGAGTGGTCACCGCCGCGGGCATCCCGATCGGGGTCACCACGTGCTGGGAGGTGATCTTCGACCGCGCCTCCCGTGAGTCCGTCCTCAACGGGGCGCAACTGCTCGCGGTGCCGACCAACAACGCCACCTTCGACGAGTCGATGAGCGCCCAGCAACTCTCCTTCGCCCGGTTGCGTGCCGTCGAGCACGACCGCTACGCGGTGGTGGCGGGCACCACCGGCATCAGTGCGGTGATCGCGCCGGACGGCCACGAGGTCGCCCGCACCGCCTTCTTCGAGCCTGCGTACCTGGACACCCAGGTCCGGCTCAAGTCGGGGCTTACGCCCGCAACCAGGTGGGGCCCGATCATCCAAGGACTACTCGTTGCCATCGGTGTTGCGTCCGTGGCCGCGGCGATACTGCACAATGGAGGCTTCGTGCGTCGCCGGAAGAAGGCGACCAATGACGAAGGAGCGACATGACCGTGGGGGGCGACCGCCTGAGTCAGCGCACGCTGGTCATCATTCCGACCTACAACGAGCGGGACAATCTGCCGCTCATCGTCGGCCGGGTGCACGGCGCGCGGCCCGACGTCCACGTCCTCGTCGTAGACGACGGCAGCCCCGACGGCACGGGTGAACTGGCCAACGACCTGTCGCTGGCCGACCCGGACCGCATCCACGTGATGCACCGCACCAGCAAGGCCGGCCTCGGTGCCGCCTACCTGGCCGGATTCGCCTGGGGTCTGGGACGTGGCTACTCGGTGCTGGTGGAGATGGACGCCGACGGTTCGCACGCCCCAGAAGAGCTGACCCGGCTTCTCGACGCCGTCGACGCGGGCGCCGACCTGGCGATCGGCTCGCGCTACATCGCGGGCGGAACGGTGCGCAACTGGCCCCGCAGGCGGATGGTGCTGTCGCAGACGGCCAACGGATACTCGCGAATCCTGTTGGGCGTCGACGTCAACGACATCACCGCGGGCTACCGCGCCTACCGGCGCGAGGTTCTGGAGAAGATCGACCTGGGTGCCGTCGACTCCAAGGGCTACTGCTTCCAGATCGACCTGACCTGGCGGACCATCAGCGAGGGATTCGTCGTCGTCGAGGTGCCCATCACGTTCACCGAACGGGAGTTGGGTCAATCCAAGATGAGCGGGTCGAACATCCGTGAGGCGATCTTCAAGGTCGCCGAGTGGGGAATCCGCGGGCGCCTCGATCGCGCCCGCGGCGTGGTCCGCTAGCCGCGGCGGCGGGTCTTGATGATGTCGAGGCGCTCCTTGAGCAGCTCGTCCAGCTCCTCGACCGAGCGGCGCTCCAGCAGCATGTCCCAGTGGGTGCGCGGCGGCTTCGCCTTCTTCGGCTCGGGTACGTCGCCGTCGATGAGGGCGCCCTCCATGCCGTTGCGGCACGGCCAGGTGCCCGGGATCTCGGCGTCGTCGGCGAACGGAACCTCGAAGATCTCGCCGTTGTCGGTGCGGTAGCGGGCCACCTGACGTGGCGCCAAGTCGTGGTTGCGGTCGGTCTCGTAGCTCACGGCTCCGAGGCGACTGCCCCTCAAGACACGATCAGCCATCGTCAACATCTCCTCGTAGTGCGATTCGTCCGGGGAATCAACGCATTCGATTCTCGCGAAGTTCCCGACTCAGCCACCCATGATACCGGGAACGGCGCTGCCAGCGGTTTAGAGTCGGGTTCCGTGGCACCCGGAACCGGACGACGCAGTCGTGTGCAGCCCTGCCGCTGGTGCGGCCGCGAGGTCGCCGATGCTGGGCTGGGCAGGCGCAGGCAGTACTGCCGGCAGTCGTGTCGGCAGCGGGCCTACGAGCAACGCGCCTTGATGAAGGGCACGTCGCTGTCACCCGATTCGGTGGTCCTGACCGCCGATGAAGCCTCTCAGCTGTCCGACCGCGTCTTCGAGGTCCGCTGCGCTGCCGAGGACGTCGCGACGGCCGTCGACGAGGGCGCCAAGCGCGCTGAACTGCGCGAACTGTGCGACGCGCTGATGCGCGCGGCCAAGGCGGCCGACGGCTGGCGCTGACCCGGCCTGCACCGCTGGCGTGTCGGCGCAGCTGCGACCCGGCGTGCGATCGCACCGGCACAGACGCCTCACAGCTACGATGACGACCAACACAACCGACGAGATCGGCAACCTCGAGATCGGAACCACGTGACCCTGTCGTCCACGGAGTCAACCCCGGAACCGGCCGCGTCCGGACGGGTGTGGCGATTCGACGACTTCGTGTTGGACACCGGCCGTTACGAGCTGCGTCGAGGTGGCGACGTGATCAAGGTCGAACCGCAGGTGTTCGACGTCCTGACCCACCTGGTCAGCAACCACGACCGGTTCGTCACGAAGGAAGAACTGTTCGACACGGTGTGGGGCGGCCGCTTCGTCGGCGAGGCGGCACTGACCAGCCGGATCAAGGCGGTTCGGCACGCGCTCGGCGACGACGGCGAGTCGCAACGCTTCATCCGGACCGTCCGAGGCCGTGGCTATCAGTTCGTCGGCACGATCATTACCGACGCGGCGCCTCAGGCCAAGGCGCCCGAATCGGCGCCGCCGCGCCAGCACATCGCGTTCTGCCGGGCTGCTGACGGAGTGCGGTTGGCGTACGCGGTGGCAGGGGACGGCCCGCCCTTGGTCCGGGCCGCGAACTGGATGACCCATCTCGGCTACGACATCGAGAGCCCCGTCTGGCGGCACTGGGTTCGCGATCTCGCCGCCCGTCATACCTTCATCCGGTACGACGAGCGCGGTTGCGGGCTATCCGATTGGGAAGCAGCCGATTTCACGTTTGATGACTGGGTGACGGATCTGGAGTCGGTGGTCGAAGCGCTCGGGTTGGAACGATTTCCGCTTCTCGGGGTGTCCCAGGGCAGCGCGGTGGCGGTGGCCTACGCGGCCAAGCATCCCGAGCAGGTCACCAAGCTCATCCTTTGTTCGTCCTACGCAAGGGGACGTGCGGTACGTGCCATCGATGATGCGGAGAGGCGCGCGGCCGCACTGGATCTCGACCTCGCGCGGGTCGGCTGGGGTCGCGACGATCCGGCGTTCCGGCAAGTGTTCGCCGCGCAGTTCCTGCCCGACGGCTCCCGCGCGGACTGGGAGGCATTCGACCACCTGCAGCGCCGCACCACGTCCCCGGACAACGCGGTGCGCTTCCTCGAGGAGTTCGCCCGGATCGACGTCCGCGAACTGGCGCAACGGGTGTCGTGCCCGACGCTGATCATGCACTCCCGTGACGACCACCGGGTTCCGATGCCCTACGGCGAGGAGCTCGCCGCTCTAATCCCGGATTCGCGCCTGGTGGCGCTGGCGAGCAACAACCACCTGCTGACCGAGGCCGAACCGGCCTGGCAGGTGTTCCGAACCGAGCTCGAGGCGTTCCTGGCGGAGTGATCGCGGTCTGGTCTGGGTCTGATCGGGGGGCTCGCTCAGATCTCCACGCAATCTCCATACATTCTTCATGTACCACCGCCCGCGGCGATTCATGCTGGTCACATGAGAAAACACCTCCGCACCCTGCTCATCGGTGTCAGCGCGATGATCGCGTTGGGCACCCTGTCCGCCTGCTCGAGCGGCTCGTCCACGGAAGCGACGCCCTCGCAGGCGTCGTCGTCGACGGCGCCCGCGACGGCCGCGCCCCTCCCGCAGTCGGCCAGGTACATGGCCGACGTCGAGAAGGACGGCAAGAAGATGGCCATCGGGATCTCCGTCGACGGCAACGACATCACCGCCTACGCCTGCAACGGCGTCGACGACGAGGCGTGGTTCTTCGGCAACCAGACCGACGGCGCCATCGACATCAAGAACAAGTTCCGCGATACGCTGAACGCCTCCTTCACCGGCTCCGACCTCAAGGGCGACTTGACGATGAACGGCGTCACCTACGACTTCACTGCTGCTCCCGTGTCCGCGCCTGCAGGCATGTACACGGCGGCCCTCGACGGCGTGCGCGCCTCCTGGATCGTGCGTCCCGACGGCTCGGTGACCGGTGTGCAGTTCAACGGCGGCATCACCAGCCGCGACTTCGAGCAGGCCGAACTGCAGCAGCTCAACAACGCGCAGTTCCAGGCCACGGTCCGCAACAAGCGGATCCTGCAGCAGGCCGACCAGTCGGTGAAGCTGGCGAACAACAAGCTGACCTCGAAGATCAACGGCACCGACGTCACCGGCGATCTGGTGACGGGCAACACGCGTTTCGCCTGACGCGAACCGCTCCTCCAACAGCCCTGCCGGCCGTCGCCGGCAGGGCTGTTCCCTTTGCGTCAGCCAGAGTCGAACCCTTCACTCGTTTCGCGTCCATGCGTAGGGTCGCTGCATCGTGACCACTCCCGTCGAACCCGCCGCCGCGACCACGGTGGCCTCGCCGACAGTCAAAGTGGGCCTGCGGCAGCACAAGTGGGGCGTGTTCCGGCTTCTGTCCCCGATTCTCCTGCTGGCGCTGTGGCAGTTGGGCAGCGCGATCGGGTTGATCTCGCAGGACGTGCTGCCCGCCCCGTCGCTGATCCTGGAAGCCGGGATCGAACTCATCAAGAACGGCCAGCTCGCCGATGCGCTGCGGGTGTCGGGGGTCCGGGTGGTCGAAGGCTTGATCCTCGGCGGGTTGATCGGCGTCACGCTGGGCACCGCGGTGGGCCTGTCCCGATGGTTCGAGGCGACCGTGGACCCGCCGATGCAGATGGTCCGTGCGCTTCCGCACCTCGGCCTGATTCCGCTGTTCATCCTGTGGTTCGGTATCGGTGAGCTGCCGAAGGTGCTGTTGGTGGCACTCGGTGTCAGTTTCCCGTTGTACCTCAACACGTTCTCGGCGATCCGCCAGGTCGACCCGAAACTCTTCGAAACCGCTCAGGTGCTTGGCTTCTCGTTCTGGCAGCGATTCCGCACCATCATCGTGCCGAGCGCCGCACCGCAGGTGCTCGTCGGGTTGCGGCAATCGTTGGCCATCGCCTGGCTCACGCTGATCGTCGCCGAGCAGATCAACGCCGACAAGGGAATCGGCTTCCTGATCAACAACGCCCGCGATTTCCTGCGTATCGACGTCATCATCTTCGGCCTGATCGTCTACGCCCTGCTGGGCATAGGCACCGACGCCGTCGTCCGCGCCCTGGAACGCCGAGCCCTGAGGTACCGCTCTTGACCGTCACTTCCGAACGAAAGACCGGCATCGCAGGCGAACTGCGCCATGTCGACAAGTGGTACGGCGGGCATCACGTCCTCGTCGACGTGTCCGTGCAGATCGGCAAGGGCGAGATCGTCGCACTCATCGGCCGCAGCGGCTCCGGCAAATCGACGGTGCTGCGCGTGTTGTCGGGTCTGTCGACCGACCACACCGGTGAACGTGTCGTCGCCGGGGCGCCCGCGATGGCGTTCCAGGAGCCGCGCCTGTTCCCGTGGCGCGACGTGCGAACCAACGTCGTCCACGGATTGACCCGCAGCCGGCTTTCGAGGTCGGAGACCGTGGCCCGCGCCGACCGCGCGCTGGCCGATGTCGGTCTTGCGGACCGCGCGGGCGTCTGGCCGCTCACGTTGTCCGGCGGCCAGGCGCAACGGGTTTCGTTGGCCCGGGCGCTGATCGCCGATCCGGAGCTGTTGCTGCTAGACGAGCCGTTCGGCGCCCTCGATGCGCTGACCCGGTTGAGCATGCGGGCACTGCTGCTCGACCTGTGGCGGGAACACCGATTCGGGGTGCTGCTGGTGACCCACGACGTCGACGAAGCGGTCGCGCTCGCCGACCGGGTGCTGGTGCTCGAAGAAGGACGGGTCGCGCACACCATGGTCATCGACGACGTGCGGCGCTCGCCCTCGCACCCGTCGGCCAACACCGAGCGCTACCGCACCGAGCTGCTCGACAAGCTCGGCGTCCAGATCTGACGAACGCTTCATCGAACGACGAAGGGGAACGGTCATGCCCGCATCCAGACGTGTGATCGCGATACGCATCGCAGCGCTGCTGACGCTGATGAGTCTGATGGCCGGCTGCGTGTCGCGGGAGAACAGTTCCGGCGCGCAGCAGGCGCCGGCCACGGTGCCGCTGTCCGAGTTGTCCGAGGTCACGCTGCAGATCGGTGACCAGAAGGGCGGCACCCAGTCGCTGCTGCGCGCCGCTGGGGTACTGAACGACCTGCCGTACAAGGTGGTCTTCTCCACCTTCAGCTCCGGACCACCGCAGGTGGAGGCCGCGACCGCGGGCAAGATCGACTTCGCCATCACCGGCAACACCCCGCCCATCTTCGGTGCCGCCTCCAATGCGAAGGTGAAGGTGGTGAGCGCATACGAAAACGGTGGAGACGGCGACCGCATCCTCGTGCACGCCGATTCGCCGATCAAGACCGTCGCCGACCTGCGCGGCAAGAGCGTGGCCGTCGGCAAGGGCAGTTCGGCGCACGGCCACATCCTGGCTCAACTCAAGAAGACGGGCCTGACGCCCGACGACGTGAAGCTGGTGTTCCTGCAACCCGCCGACGCGCTGTCCGCGTTCACCAGCAGGCAGGCGGATGCCTGGGCGATCTGGGATCCCTACACGGCGCAGGCCGAACAGCAGGTGCCCGTGCGCAGCATCGCCCACGCGACCGGCGTCACCAACGGAGCCGGGTTCGGCATCGCATCCGACGCCACCCTGGCCGATCCCAAGCGCAACACCGCGCTCAGTGACCTGCTCGTGCGCTACGCCAAGGCCACTCGGTGGGCACAGGACCATCCCGAGGACTGGGCGCGGAGTTATGGAGCGGCGGTGGGCCTCGAACTGCCCGTCGCGACCGTGTCGCAGAGGCGGAGCCTGCGGGCGTCGACCGCGCTCTCCGACCAGTTGATCGGCTCGGAGCAGCAGCTGGCCGACCTTTTCGCCGAGACCAAGCAGATCGCTACCGCCCCCAAGTTCGCCGACTGGGTGGATCACCGCTACGACGACGCGCTCAAACCTTTTCTGACGAACGGCAATTAGGAGTTTCATGCCCGCCAAATTCTTCTGGTTCCTGCCCACCAACGGTGACAGCCGATCGATCGTCGGGGCGTCGCACGCGTCCTCGCATCACACCGTGCCCGACAACTACCGCGCACCGACGCGCCGCTACCTCGCCGAGGTCGCCCGCGCCGCCGACCGGCTGGGTTACGAGGGGGTCCTGACGCCGACCGGAACCTGGTGCGAGGACGCGTGGTTGACGACGGCGGCGCTGCTGGCCGAGACCGAGCGGCTGAAGTTCCTGGTCGCGTTCCGGCCCGGACTGGTCCCGCCGACGTTGGCGGCGCAGCAGACCGCGACGCTGCAACGGTTCTCGGAGGGCCGGGTGTTGCTCAACATCGTCAGCGGTGGCGATGACGTCGAGCAGCGTCGCTTCGGTGACTGGCTCGGCCATGACGAGCGCTATTCCCGCACAGCCGAGTTCCTACACGTGGTGAACTCGGTGTGGCGCGAGGAGTCGGTGAACTTCAAGGGTGACTACTACACCGTGGAGGACGCCAGGGTGTCGGCGCCGCCGGATCCGTTGCCCGCGATCTACTTCGGCGGTTCGTCGGCCGCCGCGCTGCCCGTCGCGGCCGAGTACGTCGACGTGTATCTGACCTGGGGTGAGCCGCCGCAGGCCGCCGCGGCCAAGATCGACCAGGTGCGCAAGCTGGCCGAGGCCCGCGGCCGCAAGGTGCGGTTCGGGATCCGGTTGCACACCATCAGCCGCGACACGTCGGCCGCCGCGTGGGCCGTCGCAAACGAACTGGTAGGCGAGCTCACCGAAGACCAGGTGGCGAACGCGACTGCGCTGCACGC
>JAVRPF010000672.1:0-10532 GCA_032162385.1 Mycobacterium sp. | reverse complement strand
CGAAAGCGACTCAACGTAGTATCAATTTACGAAACGGCGGAAATTACAAATCGATGCAGTATCGATTTGGCTGATAAACAACGTGGAGGCAGCTGTGAGTGAGGACCTGATGAGCCCGGTGCTTGGCGCGGGCACGGTCGAGTACGAGTGGATGACCTGGCCCGAGATCGCTGCCGCCGCCGCCGCGAACGCCCCGGTCGCGATCGCCGTCGGTTCCACCGAACAGCACGGTCCGCACCTGCCCGTGAGCGCCGACTGGGTGGTCCCCGAGGCCCTGTTGCGCCTGGCCGCGGCACAGCGTCCCTTCATCGTGGGGCCGGCGCTGCGGCTCGGGTACCGTTCGCGCCCGGCCAGCGGCGGCGGCCAACAGTTTCCCGGCACCCTCTCGCTGCGCGCGACGACGTTCATCGCCATGATCGAGGACCTTCTCGAGGAATTGATCCGCACCGGATTCCGCCGGATCGTGTTGTACAGCTGGCACTTCGAGAACGCGAACTTCGTATATGAGCCCGCCTACCTGGTATCGGGACGCTTTCCCGGCGTGAAGATCGTCGTCGTCGAGAACGGCATGCCCGACTTCTCCAGCGCCGATCTGGACGTGCTGTTCCCGGAGGGCTTCCCGGGCCTGGCCCTCGAGCACGCCGCGGTCATCGAGACCTCGTTGTTCGAATATCTGCGCCCCGCCACGGTCCGCATGGACCGCATCGTGGACGATGCCCCGGCCCGCAACGTGCCATGGGACGTGCTGCCGATCGATCCGACGATGTCGACTGCCACTGGCGTTCTGGCGTCGGCGACGCAAGCCAGCGTGGCCAAGGGCAAACTGCTGGCCGACCGGATCGTCGAACACATCGTCTCGATCCTGGACACCGAGTTCCCGGCGACCGACCGCGCGTCAATGCTGCTGACCAGCGAGGAGGGTCGCTAAATGGCGGGCGCCGCCCTGGTGACCGGAGGCGCAAGCGGCATCGGCCGCGCCACCGCTTATGCCCTTGCGGCCCGCGGCTATCAGGTCGCCGTCGATCACCTCGGTCGCGAGGCGGAGGCCAAGCAGGTGGCCAGCGACATCGGCGGCATCGCCTACGAGGCCGACGTCTCCGACATCGCCGCGGTCGACCGGCTGGTCGACATCGTCGAGTCCGACCTTGGCCCGATCGAGGTCGCGGTGGCATGCGCGGGCTTCGACGTCGACGTGCCGCTCGAACAGGTGACGCCGGAGTTGTGGCACAGCAGCCTCGGGGTCATCCTCGGTGGCTGCGTGAACGTGATCGCCGCGGTCGGACCGCGGATGCGGGCCCGCCGCAGCGGTTCGATCGTAGGCATCTCGTCGGAGCTGGCCCTGCTCGGCGACGAGGACCACGTGCCTTACGTGACCGCGAAGTCGGCCATGATCGGCCTGGTCCGCTCCGTCGCCCGCGAGTACGGGCCCGACCAGGTACGGGTCAACATCATCTGCCCCGGACCCACGGACACCGAGATGCTCACGGCGCGGTGGCGGGGAGAGGACTACCGGCACAGCATCCCCCTCGACCGGTTCGGCACACCGGAGGAGCTGGCCAGGGCGATCGTCGACGTGGCCGAGTGGACGTGGCTGACCGGCCAGGTGATCTCGCCCAACGGCGGGGTGGTGATCCAATGAGCGCGGAAGTCGCACTGGTGACGGGCGCAGCCGGCGGCATCGGACGCGAGATCATTGCCGCGCTCGCCGAAGCCGGCTGGACGGTCGCCGCGACCGATCTGGCGGAGGCGGGTGACGTTGCAGGCGCCGAGCTGACGATCCCGGCGGACCTGCGCGGGCGGGACAACTGCCGGGCCGTCGTCGACGACGTGCTCGCCCGGTTCGGGCGGTTGGACCTGCTGGTCAACAACGCCGCGACGATGACGGTCGTCGAACCGACCGTCGAGTCAATGCCGTTGTGGTGGCGTGACATCGAGGTCAACCTGACCGCTCCCCTGTGGCTGATCCAGGCGGCGGCCGCGCCGCTGCGGGAGCATGCCGGTCAAGTGATCAACCTCTGCAGCATCTCGGCGCTGCGGGGCGAGGCCGGCTTCAGTGCCTACGCGGCGAGCAAGGCCGGGCTGCTCGGGATGACCCGGTCGCTTGCCCGCGAGCTCGCCCCGACGATCCGGGTGAACGCGATTGCGCCGGGACCGACCGCGACCGAGCAGCTCAACCGCGACGCCGAGTTCCACGGCGTGGAACTCGACGAGCTGCATCGCCACTACACGGCTGGCATGCCGACCGGCCGGCTGGTGCAGCCCGCCGAGGTGGCCGAACTGGTCGTATTCCTCGCCGAAGCCAACTCTTTCACGGGCGAGTGCGTGCAGATCAACGGCGGGATGTTGATGTCATGAGACGATCGCGGCACGAGTACGGCGGTGATGGGCACCGGCCGCAGGGGGGACAAAAAGTCGATGGCGCAGCACAACACTGATCAGGCCGAGATCGCGCTCGAAGCCGGCGACGCCGATCGCCGCGGACACATCCTCGTCGTCGCCGCCCGGCTCTTCCGGGAGCGCGGGTACCTCAACACGACCATGACCGAGATCGCGCGCGAGTGCGGGCTGGGCCAGTCGTCCTTGTACTACTGGTTCCGCCAGAAGGAGGACATCCTGCTCGGCCTGCTCGCGTTGAACACCGTCTCGCTCGACTTCGCCGAGCAGGTTGTGGCGGAGACCGGCTCACCCGCCGTGCGTCTGCTGCGGCTGCTGCGCCTCGACATCCTCGAGTTGTGCTCGTCGCCGGTCGACATCTGCGAGGTCGAGGTGCTGGCCGAGCAGCAGCCCGACGTGTTCGTCGGGTTCTGGGCCGACACCGCCGAGCTGCACCGGCACATCGCCACGCTGATCAGCGACGGCATCGCCTGCGGCGAGTTCATCGAGTGCGATCCCGAGTTCGCCGCGTTGAACATCTGCGCCGCCGAAGAGGGCGTGCAGCGCCGGTACCGCAACTCGGCCGCGCACGCGCCCGGCGGCGCTAGCCCGTTCCGACACCAGGACTACTCGCGCGAGCATGTCGCAGGAGAGCTCGCGGCCATCATGGTGCGTGGGTTGCTCCGCGACCCCACGATGTTGCCGAAGCTCACCGCGGCCGCGGCCGCCCATGACGATCCCGCGTCGTCCGCATCATCGCCGCCGACCGACCGATGATTTCCGAGAGGCGCACGGCCGCACTTCGCCGCGGCTGGTACCCGGTCGCCCGCGCCGTCGACCTTGGTCGCCCTCAGAAGGCGATGTTGCTCGGCCGACGACTGGTCGTGTTCCGCGCAGCCGACGGGCAACCTCGGGTTCTGCCCGACCGGTGCCTGCACCGCGGCGGGGCGCTGCACCTCGGCGCGGTCGTCGACGACTCGATCGAGTGCCCGTACCACGGCTGGCAATGGCGCGGCGCGGACGGGCGGTGTGTCTACATCCCGTCCAACGGACCGTCCGCGCCGATCCCGAAGGCCGCTGTCATCGGCGCGTTCCCCGCCGTCGATCGCTACGGGCTGGTCTGGACGTGCGTCGGCGATCCACTGACCGGCCCGCCCGAGCTGCCCGAACTCGAACCGCTCGAAATGACGTACGCCGCAGGCGAGCCGGTCGACGTCGAGGCCGGGATTCTCGCCGCGATGGAGAACTTCCGTGACGTCGCCCACTTCCCGTTCGTGCACCGCGGGACGATGGGCGAAGTGCCGCATCGGGTTTCGAAGTTCGAGGTGCGCCGCGAAGGGTACGAGACCTGGATGACGCGCGGCTACTCCGCCGCCAACGGCGAATCCGAACTGTTCCGCGACGTCGAGGACCTTAGGTTCGACTACCACGCGGTGGCGCCGGGCATCGCCACCGTGCTGCTCGATCACGGCGCGGGCGGCAAGCGGGTCGTCATGGAGGCGTTCACCCCGGCCGGGCCGACCGGGTGCCGGATCTTTCTCGTCTCTGGCACTGCGGCGGGCTACACGGCGTACGACCCGGCCGCGACGCTGGCCACCGAGATGGCCGTGCTGCACGAGGACCTGCCGACCCTGAACACCCTGGACCCACTCGAGGTGCCCTTCGAGCGCGAGCAGTACGAGCTGTCGGTCGAAGCCGACCGCTACACGCTCGCGACGCGCCGCGCCTTCGTCGAGTTCATGCGCGACGCGGCTCGGCCGTCTACGGGGTCGTCGGCCCTGGACGAACTCGACGAGTCGGTCACGTCCGTCTGATGTGGTCCGCGGGCGCAGTCCCTCTAGCGGCCGCCGGTCACAGCGGCGCCGCCGCAACGTGAAAAGTTCGGCGAGGGACATCCGCCGCGCTTCGCTGGGAGCTGTGCCCAAGGGCGCAGCACGAGTTCGGCGGTGGTCGCGCCGGCGCAATTGGAGGTCGAGTTCGGTGCCAGTGAGAGCACCTCAGTGACGCTTGACATCACGGTGTCCCGTCCCGGGGAGGAAGTCCTCGGGGAACTCTCCGAACTCAGCTGGCGGGGCCGAGCTGGGCGCGGGCATGATCGCGCGACTGAGGGCAGATCACCCCACCTGAACGCCGGTCAGGTCAGCTGGGAGAGCCGTCCAGCTTGCATGGCGTGACCGGTGCGGCAAGGAGAAGGCGCAAGCGTTCACCCCGCACACGCACGACAGGCTGTGGTTCCACTTCGATGAGATGTCCGGACCCGCCGGATGAGATGAAGATCAGCCAAAACAAGGACATGTCGCTGTATCTCACCGACGAGGTCGCTGTATCTCACCGACGAGAAGGAATACTTTCAGACCGGCAATTTCGAGATCAAGCACTTCGAGTGGGCATGTCTGCCTTCAAGCGGCGTGATGGGGGTGAGCCCAGAGGTTCCCCTCGCCTGAACGACGGCGATGTCACTCGTTCGATCCATGGCTACCACGTCGAAGGGCGCGGTGCGGCCGTCGGCGAAGGTGACCAGGGTGCGAGCTCCGCCCGGGCCGTTGGGTTCGCCGGGGCGGCGTTGATGACGGTGATGTGGAGGTCTTCACCGCTGTCGCGTTGTCGGTGGTCGACTAGCCGGCACGCAATTGCGCCGCAGCACCGAGAAACTCGAGTAGTCGACTACCCGCGACACGGCGGCCGGTGGATCGAACACTTGCGCCATGACCATTATCACGATGGATTCCGACTACCGCGCCCCCGGCGAGGCCGATCCCCGCAGGGATGCGCAACTGCGCCGCCGGATCCTTCAAGAACAACAGAACGAGGCCGCGCAGCGCCGGGTCGCCGAGCGCATCGTGCCGCGAGTCGAGCACGAGGCGGCACTCGCGTCACCGTTCAGTCTGGCGGAGGTGAACACCCCCGAGCGCATCGCGCAGCGGCTGGACCGGATCACGCGGTACCGCGCCGGCGACGAGCTGCCCGAAACCACCCCGACCGCCGCGCCCGACCAGCTGGTCGAGCAGGCCATCGAGCGTGCTCCGGAGGTGCCCGACTCGGCAACGCGCGACGAACTGCTCGAAGCCATCATCAACACCGCGGACTTCGTCGGCACCCGGTATCTCGACGAGGGCGTTGCTGCGGCCCGCGCGGTCGGCCGTATCCTGATCAAGGACGACCGTGGCCGGCTGATCGGCTACGGCACTGGGTCGATGATCTCGCCGGACCTGATGCTGACCAACCATCACGTCCTGGACACCGCCCGGACGGCGGTCACCAGCCAGGTCGAATTCAACTATCAGGACGGCATCGACGGAAAGCTGTTGAACGTCACTACGTTCGGCTTGGACCCCGATCGGTTCTTCCTTGCCGACGAGGCCTTGGACTTCGCCATCGTGGCCGTGCGGGCGGCGACCGAAGAGCTTGCGCCATTTGGCTTCAACCGCCTCATCAAATCCGACGGCAAGGCGCTGGTGGGCGAGTTCGTCACGATAGTGCAGCATCCGCGCGGGGAAAAGAAGCAGGTTGCACTACGCGAGAACCGCATCATCGACGGGCAGGATCGCTTCCTGCACTACTCCGCCGACACCGAGCCCGGATCGTCGGGTTCGCCGGTGTTCAACGACCAGTGGGAGGTGGTCGCGCTGCATCACGCCAGCGTGAAGGCCCCCGAACACACTGAATTCGGCGGCATCCTCAACGAAGGCATTCGGGTGTCGGCGATCGTTGGCGCCGTCGAGGCGGGCCAGCTGGCGACCGATCAGCGCGAGCTTGCCGACGCCATCCTGCATCCGCCCGACGTGGAGTCGACGTCGGCCGCCACGCCTCGGCCCGTGCCGCCCGCAACACCCCCCGCCAATGGCGGTTCGCCGCTATCGATCCGGATTCCGATGACCCTCGAGGTGACCCTGCCACAAGGTGCGACGGCTATGCTCAGCGTCGAGCCGACCGTTCACCCAACACCGGCGGCGCCGTCGAGCCCCGAGTCGATCGATCCCGATTACGGCACCCGTCGCGGCTACGACAATGATTTCCTGGGCATTTCGCTGCCGCTACCCACATTGACCGTCGGTGCCGAGCTCGCGTCACCACCGCTGCCGTATCACCACTTCAGTGTCGTCATGCAGCGGCGACGCAAGCTGGCGTTGTTCACCGCGGTCAACATCGACGGCGGAAACGCCGACCAGCCGCGCCGGGAGCGCGACGTTTGGATCCTCGATCCCCGCCTCCCCGTCACCGAACAGACCGGCGAGGACGTGTACCGCGACAACGATCTCGACCGTGGACATCTCGTTCGCCGACTCGATCCGGCATGGGGCCCGCAGTCGCTCGCCGCGGTCGACGACACATTCCATTTCACGAATTGCACACCGCAACATCACGAGTTCAACGCCGGCCGCACACTTTGGCTGGGGCTGGAGGACTACGTGCTGCAGAACGCGGTGACAGCCGGCCTCAAGGTGACCGTGCTGAGCGGGCCAGTGCTCGACGACGCCGATCCGGCGTACCGCGGCGTGTCGCTGCCGCTGCAGTACTGGAAGATCGTGGCGATGGTCCGCACCGACGGAACGCCCTCGGTCACAGCATATCTGCTCAGCCAGCGGTCACTGTTGGACGAGTTCCGCACCGAGCGGCCGTCCGGTCAGCTGCCGGAATCGTTCTCGTACGGCGGCTATCGCACGTTCCAGGTGCCGGTGCGTCGCGTCGCCGATCTCACCGGGTTGGACCTGGCCGCGTACGTTGCCGCCGACCCGCTGGAACGGCTCGAAACGACCGGATTGCCACGCGAACTCGTGCAAGTGGAGCACATCCTGCTGTGACAACGACCGACGCTGAACCCCTCGAGGTAGAAATGTCCCAGTCCGTGGCCGAGAACTGGCCTGTTGTCCGGCGCGACAACGAGTACATCACTATTCAGTCCGCACTCGTCGACAAAAAGGGCGTTTGCGGCATCGTTCTCATCGGCGATGCGGGCGTCGGCAAGACGACGCTTGCTCGCTTGGTGACGCAGGCGCTGCCGTCACGGGTGCAGTGGGTGGCCGGAACGGAGTCGGCGCGCAGCATCCCGCTGGGCGTGTTCGCGCATTTGGTCGGGGCTGCGACATCACGCGATCCCGTCGCTTTCCTGTCTGCGGCCCGCGAAACGATTCTGGCCGAAGGACACTCGGTGATCGGCGTCGACGATGCGCATTTGCTGGATCAGCTCTCCGCAACGCTGCTTCACCAGCTGGCACTAGACGGGTCGGTACGCATCGTGGCCACCGTGCGCTCCGGCGAGGCCGTACCGGACGCGATCACCTCCCTGTGGAAGGACGGATACCTTCAGCGCCTGCATCTGTTGCCGTTCACCAAGGACCAGTGCGTGACGTTGATCGAGGAGGCGCTCGGCGGCCGAGTCGAAGGACTCAGTGCGGACCTGATGTGGGAGGCGTCGGGCGGAAACGCGTTGTTCGTCAAGCATCTGGTGGAGGGCGCGTTGGAGGCGGGCACCCTGCGTCAGGTCCGTGGCGTGTGGCAACTGCGCGGCCGGACGGCCGTCACCTCCGAACTCGCCTCGCTGCTGGACACCCGAGTCGATCAGCTGCCGGACGACGTGTTGCACGCACTGCGCCTGCTGACGTTCTGCGAGCCGTTGAACCTCGACACGTTGTCGGGCATCGTCGGCGCCCACGCCGTCGAGGAGGCCGAGAATCGCGGCCTGGTCCGCGTCGTGGAGGACCACAACAGCGTCGACGTGCGGTTCAATCATCCGCTGTTCGGTGAGGTCATCCGCCGGCGCCTGGGCATGGCGGGGGCACGACGGCTGCGCGGCGAGGTCGTCCGTGCGCTACAGGGCCAGCCGTTGCGCGGACCCGGCGAACGAATCCGGCTGGCGGAGTTGACGCTCGACAGCGATCAGGCTCCCGACCTGGAGCTGCTGGTCACCGCGGCGCGGGACGCCATCGCTTTGACGAACGTGACCCTCGGTGAGCGGCTGGCCCGCGCGGCGGTGAACCGGGGTGGCGGCCTGGCTGCCAGCGAGCTGTTGGCCCGGTCCCTGTTGTGGCAGGGCAAAGCTGCCGAAGCCGAGGAGACGCTGAGTTCGTTCGATCCCGGACAGATGAACGAACTCGACCTAGTGCGCTGGGGTACGGCGCGGATCGCCAACCTGCACTGGTCCATGGGCGACGCCGAGAGCGCCGATGAGGTGCTGGACCTACTGCGCTGCGGGGTAACTCACGAAGGGCTGAAGCTGGTTGTCGACGGCGTCGCGTCCGCGTCGCGGCTGTTCGAGAACGAACTCGGCGAGGCTGTCGCGCTGTCCGAAGGTGTGCTCGGCAACCCCACCGCGTCGGCGGCCGCCGTCGAATGGGCGGTGTTCGGCGGCGCGTACGCGCTGGCGCTGATGGGCCGGGTCGACGATGTCGCCATCGTCGCCGAGCGCGGCCATCAGATCGAGAACAAGGTCGACGGCCTGCTGCGTTACCTCACCGCGTTCGGTGAGGTTCGCGCGCTGACGCTGGGCGGCGACTTCAACACCGCTGCAAAGGTATCCGATGACATCGTCCGGATCACATCGGCGGGTCAGTATCTCGCTTGGGGCATGGCGAACGTGCTGGAAGGCACCGTCGAGCTGGCCCGTGGTCATTTCGCCGACACCGTGTCTCGGATGGAACAGACCGTAGCGGCGCTGACGGCGGAGTCGGCGGCGTCGTGGAGCTTCCCGGCCCGGCTGCTGCTGGCACAGTCGTATTGCGTGCTCGGTCGGGCCGACGCGGGCGCCAAGATGGTAGCCGAGTTGCGGACGCGGTCCGGTCGGCACGTCGCGGTGTTCGGGCCGCAGCTGCGCATCGCCGAGTCGTGGCTTGCCGCGGCAGAGGGAAATGTCAGCACCGCAATTGATCTGGCGCTGGACGCCGCGCGGCAGGCATCGGAATCCGGGCAACGGGCGATCGAAATGCTGGCCCTGCACGACGCGGTGCGGTTCGGCGACCAGACGTGCCTGGACCGGCTGGTCCAGCTCCCGGGTGGTACCGGCGGTCGGCTGGCGTCCGTGATTGCGGCGCACGCCAAGGCCGTGCGGGACTGTGATGCGGCCGGAATATACGCAGCATCACAAGAATTCGAGAAAGTCGGCGCGCTGCTGTCCGCGGCGGATACGGCTGCACAGGCGGCCACAACCTTTCAGCGGGCCGACGATCGTCGCGGCTGCCTCGAAGCGGCCGCTGCCGCCCACCGGCTGGCCGCCCGATGTGGTGGGATCCGGACACCGGCACTGGACCTCGCCGCTCACCCGCTGCCGCTGACTGTTCGCGAACGAGAGATCGCCAACCTGGTGGCGGCAGGCCTGACCAACCGCGACATCGCGGACCGGCTGACGGTGTCGGTGCGCACGGTGGAGGGGCACCTCTACCGCGCCTGCATCAAGCTCGACATCTGCGACCGCGAGGAACTGGCCACCATGATCCGCAGCGGCGGCAGCGGCTAGCGATTACTCGACGGTCCCCTTTGCAGGCGAGCAGTCCGCGCCGAGGAGTGACGGTCATTGGACATCGGCATCCGGTGGCGCGATTTCCATCGTGCGGTCCGATTCGACGCCCGCGACGCCCCGGACGACGACCAGCGAGTCGCGGTCGGCGGGAGCGACAGTTCCTGACACCACACCGATCTCGCGGTGCACGGCCGTCACCGTCATCCCCGCCGATCGCAGGGATTCGACCGTCTTGTCGATGTCGCGTCCGTCGGTGGTCACCGTGACGTTCTGTTGCGTCATTGCGGCGCCTGCACGAATCCGGCGCCGATGTCGACGGAGGGACTCTCGAGCGGCAGTGCGTTCTGCACCAACACGGTCCACAACTCACGCCCGGTGAACCCGGACGCCTCGCACCACAACGCAGCAATGCCGGACACGTGCGGGGTGGCCATGCTGGTGCCGCTGATCGAGTTGTAGCCCTTCGGCATCGGCCACGACGAGAACACCTTGACGCCGGGGCCGGCGAGATCTATCCGGCCACCGTCCACCCTGCCCGACCTCGCCGAGAACGGCGCCGGAACGTTGGCGGGGTTGACCGCGGCGATCGCCATGATCGACGGGCTGTTCGCAGGCACGCCGACAAAGCCCGGATTGCCCGGCCGCTCGGCGTTGTTGCCCGCGGCCGCGACGATCAAGGTGCCACGGTCCAGGGCTCGCTGCCCGA
>JAVRPF010000671.1:0-13296 GCA_032162385.1 Mycobacterium sp. | reverse complement strand
GCCGCGGCAGCGGCAGGCTCCCTGGTCGCAGGGATCGCATACGCATCGCTGATCGAGCGGAACGCCTTCGTGATGCGCGAACTGACCATGCCGGTACTCAGCCCGGGATCTTCTCCGTTGCGGGTGCTGCACCTCAGTGACTTCCACATGCGTCCTGGACAGCGCCGCAAGCAGGCTTGGCTGCGCGAACTTGCCGGCTGGGCGCCCGACCTGGTCATCAACACCGGTGACAATCTGGCGCACCCGAAGGCCGTGCCTGCCGTCGTGCAGTCGATGGGTGACCTGTTGTCGGTGCCGGGACTGTTCGTCTTCGGCAGCAACGACTACTTCGGCCCGAAGCCGAAGAATCCGGCGAACTACATCTTCAACTCGTCGCGCCGGGTCACCGGCCAGCCTCTGCCGTGGCAGGATCTGCGGGCAGCGTTCACCGAGCGCGGCTGGCTGGACATGACCCACACCCGGCGCGAGATCGAGGTCAAGGGCCAACTGATCGCCGCGGCCGGCGTCGATGACCCGCACCTGACCCGCGACCGCTACGAAACCATCGCCGGGCCGGCCAGCCCCGCCGCCAATCTCACTCTGGGCCTTACTCATTCGCCGGAACCCCGGGTGTTGGACCGGTTCGCCGCCGACGGCTACCAGCTGGTGATGGCCGGGCACACCCACGGTGGACAGCTGTGCCTGCCGTTCTACGGCGCACTGGTGACCAACTGCGATCTGGACCGGTCGCGGGCCAAGGGGCCGTCCCAGTGGGGCGCGCACACGCAGTTGCACGTGTCGGCGGGCATCGGCACCTCGCCGTACGCCCCGGTGCGGTTCTGCTGCCGTCCGGAGGCGACGATGCTGACGCTGGTGGCCGCACCGACCGGTGGCGGCCACGCAGGCGCCAAGGCGGGCGTGTCCCATCCGGCCGTCTCGGCCCGGTGACCGACCGGGCTTCCATCGCGGATCGCAGCCGCCCCCGCACGTGGGTGGACGAAGCAGTACGACTGATCGGGGCCGACGCCCGACGTAGCGCCGACACTCACCTGCTGCGCTATCCGCTGCCCTCGGCGTGGTGCGACGGCGTCGACGTGCACCTGTACCTCAAGGACGAGACGACGCACATCACCGGCAGTCTCAAGCACCGGTTGGCGCGGTCGCTGTTCCTCTACGCGCTGTGCAACGGCTGGATCGGCGAGAACACCACCGTGATCGAGGCGTCGTCGGGGTCGACGGCGGTGTCCGAGGCGTACTTCGCGGCGATGCTTGGCCTGCCCTTCATCGCGGTGATGCCGTCCTCTACGAGTTCGGCGAAGATCGCACTGATCGAATCACAAGGCGGCCGTTGCCATTTCGTGGCCGAGTCATCGCAGGTGTACGCGGAGGCCGAGCGGCTGGCCGAAGAGACCGGCGGGCACTACCTCGACCAGTTCACCAACGCCGAGTCAGCCACGGACTGGCGCGGAAACAACAACATCGCGGAGTCGATCTTCGAGCAGCTGCGCGAGGAGCAGCACCCGATCCCCGGGTGGATCGTGGTGGGCGCCGGCACGGGCGGAACCAGCGCGACGATCGGCCGGTTCATCCGCTACCGCCGCCACGCCACCAGGCTGTGTGTGGTGGATCCGGAGAACTCGGCGTTCTTCCCTGCCTATGCGCAGGGCCGCCGCGACGTCGTCACGGGTATGTCGTCACGCATCGAGGGCATCGGCAGGCCCCGCGTCGAGCCCTCGTTTCTGCCCGACGTCGTGGACCGGATGGTGGTGGTGCCCGATGCCGCCTCGATCGCGGCGGCCCATCACGTCAGCGCGGTGCTCGGACGGCGCGTCGGCCCGTCGACGGGCACCAATGTGTGGGGGGCTTTCGGCTTACTGGCCGAGATGGTGGCGCAGAAGCGCAGTGGATCGGTGGTGACGCTGCTCGCCGACAGTGGCGACCGCTACGCGGACACCTACTTCAGCGAAGAGTGGCTGACCCAGTCCGGACTGAAGGATTCGGCGTTGGCCGCCGTTTTGGTCGAATTCGAACGCTCGGGGCTCTGGCTCTGATCGTCACTGCCCCCGTTGCCGGCATCGGACGTCATGAACAGCCACAGCGCAGCAAGGGCGAAGAATCCGCCGTAGAGTGCGGCTCCCAACCCGGTCATCTCGAACCCTCTCGTCATCTGATCGTGCGATCCATTCACACGCTCATCATCGACAACGCCACCGACAACTAATTTGATCCCGCGGCGTGTCGTGATCTACGTCGCGGTACGGACGTCAAGGTGCCCAGTGCCCCACTACGTTGCGGATATGGACACGGTTCGGGCTGAGCTGCGCCGCCCGGCGGTGTGGTTGCTGCCGCTTGTCGTCGCGTTCATCCAGGTGTTCGGCAGCGCCGGTGCCCGCGGGCGCGGACATGGGCCGGCCTGGGTACCGCTGGACTGGCTCGGCTACACCCTGCTGGTGGTGGGTCCGATGGTGCTGTTCGCGCGTACCCTCTACCCCTACGCGGTGCTGTGGGTTGTGGTGGCCATCACCATCGTCCACGTGGCGGCCTACGGGCCCGGCCCGGTGTTCTTGTCGCTGATCGTCGCGTTTCTAACGGCTGCGTCCACGGGCCCGCGTTGGCCCACCTACCCCTTGCCGTTGCTCGGCTGGGCGATGATCGTGTGGCTGTTGCCGTGGGTGCGCGGTCAGCCGGCGCCCCCTGCGCTCGCCATCGGCGCGGTCGCCGCCTGGCTGCTGGTGCTTGTCGCCGTGGCCGAAGGGATCCGGCAGCGGCGATCAGTCATCGAAGCCCGGCGCCAACGGCAGGCCGCGATGGCCCGCGAGGCCCAGTCCGAGCAGGAGCGCCGGGCAACACAGGCACGGCTATCCATCGCGCGAGAACTGCACGACGTGTTGGCCCACAGCCTGTCGATGATCAACGTGCAGTCGTCGGTGGCGTTGGAGCTGCTCAACGAGCAGCCCGAGCGGGCCGGTCCGGCGCTGGTTGCCATCAAAGACGCGAGCAAACAGGCGATTTCGGATGTGCACTCGCTGGTTACCGCGTTGCGTACCGAGGCCGGCCTATCCACCGCCCCGACTCCAGGTATCGGCGATCTGGACAGCCTGGTCGGCTTCGCACGCGCCACCGGACTCACGGTGAACACCGCAGTGCACGGAGAGCCGCGGGTGCTGCCCGCGATGATCGATGTCGCCGCGGCCCGCATCGTGCAGGAGTCGCTGACCAACGTAGTGCGACACTCGACGGCAACGAAAGCCTCCGTGACCGTGACGTACGGATCCGACGAATTGGCCGTGTCCGTGGACAACGACGGCAGACCACTCAATGATGGCGCCTCGTCCGGCGGCAGCGGAATCACCGGAATGGCCGAGCGTGCCCGCGCGCTGAGCGGTGAATTGTCGGCACGTCGTCAGCCCGGCGGCGGGTTCACCGTGCGGGCGACGTTGCCCATCGAACGCGAAAGTGACGGTGCATCATGACGATTCGCGTGCTTGTCGCCGACGATCAAGCACTGGTACGTGCCGGATTCGTCGCACTGCTCGACGCGCAGGACGGGATCGAGGTGGTCGCCGAAGCCGATACCGGATCCCGTGCGCTCGTGGCCGCCCGCGAGCATCGGCCCGACGTGGTGCTGATGGACATCCGGATGCCGGAGATGGACGGTTTGGTCGCGACCCGGGCGATCGTCGCCGATCCCGCGCTGGCCGCGGTAAGGGTAGTGGTGCTGACCACTTTCGAGCTCGACGAATACGTCTTCGACGCGATCCGGGCCGGCGCCAGCGGATTCCTGGTCAAGCACACCGAGCCCACGGAACTGGTGCGAGCGGTGCGGGTGGTCGCAACGGGCGACGCGCTGCTGTCGCCGTCGGTGACGCGGCGCCTGGTATCGGAGTTCGCGGCGCGGACCAGAGAGCCCGCTGCCCCGACGACGGCGCTTGCCGATCTGACCTCGCGCGAACGCGAAGTCATGACGCTGGTCGCCGAGGGCCTCACGAACGCGGAGGTGGGTGCCCGGTTGTTCATGAGCCCCGCCACCGCGCGCACTCACGTCAGCCGCATCCTGACCAAGCTCGGTGCGCGTGACCGCACCCAGTTGGTGGTGATGGCCTACGAGAGCGGCCTGGTACGGCCAGGGTGGCAGGGTTGACCACGAGCGCTACGCCTTGGCGCGTACCGAGGAGGACGTCTGTGGGTCGATGCCCAGACCGCCCGCGAGAAGCATGCTTGATGGCATGAGTATTCTCGAGATCACCCCAACCGCAACCACTTTCCTCGCCGACGAGTATGAGCGCTGGGGCCAGCATGCCTGGTCACCCTGGTTTCTGGTCGTCCGGCTGATCGTGTTCATCCTGGTCATCGGAGCGATCGTCTACTTCGCACGACGGTGGCGAGGCCGACAAGGTGAGCGCACGTTGCGCGATGCCTACGCCAAGGGCGAGGTGAACGAGGCCGAGTATCGGGAGCGGCTGGCCGTTCTCCGGGAAACCCGCCGCTAGTCAGCTGTGGGCACCCCGCGCGGGGCCCGGCGATAAGCGTTTGGCCTTCGGCATGGCCGGTGCGATACGCTGTCGTGGCTTTACGCGGGGTGTGGCGCAGCTTGGTAGCGTGCTTCGTTCGGGACGAAGAGGTCGTGGGTTCGAATCCCGCCACCCCGACCGCGTTTGCAGCTCAGAGGCCCTAGCCGACTCAATCGGCCGGGGCGTTCTGCTTTTCAGTCCGCGATAGATTCGACAGCCCGTTCGAGCGCGCCGCGGCGGGCATCGTGGAGTGGGGCGGCGACCATCTCCAGGTGGTCGGAATCAGGTCCGCGCATAAGTGTCCATCATCAGCGCTGCCTCGTGCGCGAGCATCGTCTGCACGGCTTTCGGATTGGCGCCGGCCTAGATGGCCAGCGACGCCGCAGTGCGCCGCAGATCGTTTGGCCTCCCGACCGGGAAGCCCGGGACCGATTCCACGAGTCGGCGGAAGGCCGGCGCGAGGACCCGCGGGAACGGCACGGACCGACGCTCATCGGGACTTCGGTGTTGACCACACCACCTTGCCGCCGACCTCTGCCAAGTTGTCGGCGTCGACAAGTTGGCCGACCAGCGACGATGTCGTAGTCTGTGGTCTTCGCCCTCGGCGGAGTCACCTCTGGGGAGTGGCTCGATGCCCAACCATCACCCTTCACGATCGTGGCGCGGCTGCGCGATGTGCAAGCCGCACGAGCGGCGCGGTGCCGGTCGCGCGGTCAACGATCCTGTGCCCTTAGTGCGCAAGCTGGGAAAACGAAAGCGACTGAGCAGACGCGATCTCGGCGACGATCACCAGTGACCATCCCGCTTTGGATCCGCCTCATCGTGGTCGTCGCCGGTGTTGCGACGTTTAGAACCCGTAGCCGAGTTGCGCGGGGACGTCGCTGAGGAATGCCGCCTCCAGGCGTGCGAGCACCGTGGGGTCTGCGGCGCGCAGCCGGTTCGCCAAGGCCAGGCCCGACACCTGGTGTCCGCCCATGTAAAGGCTTCCCAGGACGTCGAGATTCATCTCCACCTGAGGTGCTGCGTCGGTTGGCGTGCAGCGGGCCCGACCGTCGCGGACGTTGAGCGCGAATCGTCCGCCGCTGCCTGCAAATTGATCGGACACCTCGATCACGATGGACAGCTCGGCCTGGTAGCGGCGAGCCTCGAGCACCGCAGGGACGTCCGTGATCCGCAGCCAGAGGTCGTCCTGGTATCCCGTGGTGCGCGCCAACCGGCTATCGGTGAGCAGGTATGGCAGCGGATCACACGAATGCGTCCAGATGACCACCGTCTCCATCAGATCCAGACCCAGCAGCGCGCGCAACAAAGCCACGTACGCGTCGGTGGTGACGGCCTTGAACTCGTCGACGCGCACGCTCTTTGTTTCGCTGCCATGAACCCGGTACAGCGCGTAGCCGTCGGCGTGAAGGAGCCCGAACAGGGCCGTCCCACCGTCGCGGTCGTCCTCGCGGTCGGCCAGGTAGTCGTCCCACAACGTCTGCGGACGCGCCAGCCCACCCGGTGTGCGCCGCCGCCACCGGTCGTAGATTGCGGCGAGTTCGGCGCCACACTGGGCAGGCCGCACCATGCGGACGCCCCCGGGGTCGGGGGCGTCGGAGTGGAACCGGACGAAACGCCGGTCGATGGTCAACTCGCGCTCCATCGTCGCCGGACCGTAGCCGAAGCGCCCGTAGATGCCGCCTTCGCTGGCGGTCAGGCCGGCCAGTGGATACCCGGCATCGGCGATGCGTTGATGCAACTCGGTGTACATGGCCCGCAGCAGGCCACGACGACGATGGGTCGGTGCGACCCCCACCATGCTCAGGCCGGCCATTGGCAGCACGGCACCCCCGGTCACCGTCAGCTGCATGTCGAAGTACGCCGCCACGCCCACGACGGCGTCGTCGTCGCACACCACGACCGCGCCGTCGTCGGCAACCAAGCTTCGGAACATCCCGAACGAATCCAGATGGTTCCACGTGCCGAAGCTGACTCCGTGCAGCAGCGCGATCTGCTCCCAGTCGCCGTCGGTGGGACTACGCAGTACCAGCGGGTCCAGACCCGTCGAAATGATCACAGAATGCCAACGTGCCACAACGTGTCCCGTCAGCGCGACGCTATTTCGTCGGCCGAGTTGCTGGTCGCTGCTCGGGTTCGAGATTGCACGCGGGCTGCCCACGACGCGTGGGCGCTAAACCACAGTCGAATGGTGAAGGCCGCGTTACCGAGCGGACGCGCGCAGCTTCTCCAGCAGTGGTTCGGCGGCGTCCTCGAGGAAGCGGTCCTGGCCGTCGTCGCCGATCTGGACCAGCGCGATGTCCGTGAAGCCGGCCTCCCAGTACTCGCTGACCGCTTCGACGATGGCGTCCAGATCTGGTCCGCAGGGAATCGAGGACGCCGTGTCCTCCGGTCTGACGAACTGGGTGGCGGCGGCGAAGCCCGCCGTTGTCGGAAGGTCGGCGTTCACCGCCCAGCCACCCGCGAACCAACGGAACTGCTCATGGGCCCGCGCCATGGCGGCGTCCCGGTCGGGATCCCAGCAGATGGGTATCTGTCCGATCACGCGGACGTCACCCGGCAGTCCGGTGGCCTTCCGTGCACCGTGCCACGCGTCGACGAGGTCCTTGTCGGGCTCGACGGCGACGAGGTGGTCGGCCAAGGGAGCGAATGTCTCCACGGAACGCTCACCCGACACCGCGGCGGCGATCGCCACGGGCACGTCCGGCACGTCCCACAGCCGCGCGGAGTCGACCTGGAAGTGATCGCCCTTCCAGTCCACCACTTTGCCCGTGAAGAGCTCCCTGATGATCTGGATGGCCTCGCGCAGCATCTCCTGGCGGCGTTCGACGGTGGGCCAGCCCTTCCCGACGACGTGCTCGTTCAGATTTTCACCGCTCCCGACACCCAGGGTGAATCGGCCGTCGGCCAGGATCTGCACCGACGCGGCCTGCTGCGCCACGACCGCCGGGTGGTAGCGCATGGTTGGGCAGGTGACGTAGGTGAACAGTTCCACCCGTGCGGTCGCGTGTGCGACCGCTCCCAGGACCACCCACGCGTTGGGGGCATGGCCCTGGGCGGACAACCATGGCGAGTAGTGGTCGCTGCTGACCTCGAAGTCGAATCCCGCCCGCTCAGCCGAAACCGCATAGTCGACAAGCTGTTTGGGCCCACTCTGCTCGGTCATCAAGGTGTAGCCGAATCGCGTCATGCCCGACGGGTACCCGCGGGGGGACGTCGAAAACCGGTTAAAGCCGATCCTTCACCGCGGCCGAGAGCCGGGACCCGTCGGCTTTGCCCTCGGCGATGGCGGTGGCCGCCTTCATCACCTGACCCATCTGCTTCGTGCTGGGGCGATGGCCGATCTCCTCGGCGACCTGTGCGATGGCGGTGTTGACCACGTCGGCCAGTTCGTCGTCGTTGAGCTGGGTCGGCAGGTAGTCGTCGATCACGCTGGCCTCGGCGCGCTCGTTTGCGGCGAGCTCGCCGCGGCCGTTGGTGACGTAGATCTCGGCGGCCTCTCCGCGCTTCTTCGACTCCCTGGCGAGCACCTTGACGACGTCGGCGTCGGTCAGCTCACGCGCTGCCTTGCCGGACACTTCCTCGCTCTGAATCGCCGCGATCAGCATGCGCAGCGTCGCAGTGCGCAGTTTGTCCTGGGACTTCATCGCCGTGGTGAGATCGGCACGCAGCCTGTCCTTGAGTTCCGCCATGAGCGAGACGCTACGCCGAGGATTGCCTGTGGTGGTGCCGCTCGGCCAGCGCGCCGACCCGGCGCATGTCCGCACGCAGGGCGTCGGCCCGGTCGCGGTGCGAGGGCAACAGGACGGCGACCATCGCAGACCCGCGACCAGGTGGTTCGGCCGCTGCGATTGGCCCCGCGGAAACGAACGTCGAGGCCGGATTCGGTTGCCCCGTCCAGATACTCGACTTCGGTGCATTCGTGGCTCCACTCACATGTCCGGACGGGATCGGCGACCACCTGCCACACCGCTTCAGGGGGTGCCGCGACGTCGACGCCGACGTCGGCACTCAGCTGGCGGCGCAACGACGAGTGCCGTGGCAGATACCAGCACCGGTAGGCGCGGGAGCGGTACTCGCGGCCACCCCTCAGGCGTTCCGTCAACGTCGCCCGCGCCTTGGCGGGTGCGTCGTCGGCCAGCCAGTGTGGCGTGATCGCCGAGTGCTCCGCAGTCAGCACCGTCGCGCTCTCCAGTGCGGTCGACAGCTCTCGCAGAGATCCCACCAGCCCGTCGCGGGTGTCGCCGTCGCCCGAGTATCGCTTGGCTGCCGCAACGACTGATGCCGCGGCCGACGCTGCGGAACCCCGTTGGCGGTCAACCGGTTCCAGCATCCAGGTCAAGTGCTTGGCGATCGCGGCGCGCTGGGCGGGATCGGGATGGGGCCACCTGGTCAGCGCAGTGCTCGCGCGACGGATGTCGCGGTCCATGGCGCGGCGGACGGTCTCGCTCGCTTCGGTCATGCGTGGAGTGTCCTTCGGCGTCGTGCTGGCGATGGCGCATTATCCGTCCGGCGACGGGTGCACGTTGTCAATTTTCCCAGGTGTCGACAGGATGGTGGACATG
This sequence comes from Mycobacterium sp., assembly GCA_032162385.1. Taxonomy (GTDB): domain Bacteria; phylum Actinomycetota; class Actinomycetes; order Mycobacteriales; family Mycobacteriaceae; genus Mycobacterium. The sequence continues at coordinate 4,241 of JAVRPF010000671.1, read as the reverse complement.
AGCAACGACGCCGGTGGGTTCGGCCAAGTCGGCCCACCGCCGCCGGGGTATCCACCACCGGGTTACGCGGGCTACCCGCCGCCGGGCTACTACGCGCCACCGCCCAGCTATCCGGGCTACGCGCAACCCGGCTACCCGCCGCCCGGTTATCCCCCACCCGGCTATGCACCGCCCGGCTACCCGCCACCGGGTTACCCGCCGCCCGGTTACCCGCCGCCCTGGTATCCGGGGGCCGCACCACCCGCACTCAAGCCGGGCGTCATCCCGTTGCGCCCGCTCAGCCTGTCCGACATCTTCAACGGCGCCGTCGCGTACGTGCGGATGAACCCGAAGGCCACGCTCGGCCTGACCACGGCCGTCGTCGTGGTGGCCCAACTCGTCGCGCTGGTGCTGCAGGTCGGGCCGCTCGCCGCCACCGGGGGACTGAGCACACTCGGCGAGGGAGGTGACGAACTCTCGACCGCCGCCCTGGTCGGATCGTCGCTGTCCAGCCTCGTCGGCGCCGTGGCCACGGGCCTCTCTGCGATCGTGCTGAGCGGGCTGCTCACCGTCGTCGTCGGCCGAGCCGTGTTCGGGGCGAACATCACCATTGGCAAAGCGTGGCAGCGGGTTCGCGGCCGCCTGCTGGCGCTGGTCGGGTTCACCGCCATCGAGGCCCTCGGCGCGGTGATTCTCATCGCGATCGTGGTGGGCGTGATCTTCGCGGTCGTGTCCGTCGTTCACGGCGCGGCCGCCTTCGTCGTCGGCGCCCCACTGGTCCTGGCTCTAATCGTGGTCCTGATCTACCTCGGCACCATGCTCAGCTTCGCGCCGACCCTGATCGTGCTCGAACGTCGTGACGTCATCTCCGCGATCAAGCGGTCCTTCGCATTGGTCAAGAACGACTTCTGGCGCGTGTTCGGCATCCGACTACTCGGCCAGCTGGTCGCGGGCATGATCGCAGTCGCGGTCTCGGTGCCGTTCAGCTTCGGTGGTCAGTTGCTGCTGATCGGCGCGGGGTCGGCCGCGGGTGCGGTCGTCGCGTTGATCCTGATCGCCATCGGCGGAGCGATCGGACAGATCGTCACCGCACCCTTCAACGCGGGCGTCGTCGTGCTCCTTTACACCGATCGGCGCATCCGCGCCGAAGCCTTCGACCTCGTCCTGCAGTTCGGTGCCGCGACCCCGCCGGGCACCCCGGCCGATTCCACCGACCATCTGTGGCTGACGCCGCATCCCTGACGTGTCAATCGAAATCGATCGGGACGCCGCACACGACGCTGCCCAGCGCGAGCTGAACAAGCCGATCTACCCAAGGGGATCGCTGACCGAACGACTCCTCGGTTGGCTCGACGAACTGCTGTACAAGCTAATGATGGAGGGAGCATCGATACCCGGCGGCTGGTTCACGCTGACGGTGCTGTTCCTGCTGGTGGTCGTGGCGGCCGTGGTCGCGGTCCGGGTGGCGATGCGGACCATGCGCACCAATCGTGGTGGTGACTCCGCACTCTTCGGCTTGCACGAACTCACCTCGGCCGAGCATCGAGCCGCCGCGGAACAGGCAGCAGCGCAGGGCAACTGGGCCGCGGCAATTCGGCACCGCCTGCGTGCCGTCGCCCGTCATCTCGAGGAGGTGGGCGTGCTGAACCCGGTGCCCGGCCGCACGGCCACCGAACTCGCGCGTGACGCCGGCGCGGCCGTCTCCGGCCTGAACACCGAATTGCGGCGCGCCGCAGAGGCTTTCAACGACGTCACCTACGGCGAGCGACCCGGCACCGAGTCGGGCTACCGCTTGATCGCGGACCTCGACGACCACCTGCGCTTCCGCCCCTCGGGGGTGGAGCCCGTAGTAGCGGCGCCGGGCACCTCCGAGCCATGGGCCCACGTGCGATGACCGAGGTCTCCACGGCCGTCGGCCCGACGGTGGTGCAACGCTGGCGCACCATCAAGTGGGTCCTGCTGGCACTGGTCGTCATCGCCGCGGTGGCGACGTTGACCACCTATCTCACCGCGTCTCGGCCCGGCGGCCGGATGGATCCCGAGGCCACCTCCCCAGAAGGGGCACGCGCACTGGTCTCCCTGCTGCGGGACCAGGGGGTGGAGGTCATCGAAGCAGGATCGCTCGCCGACGTCGAACGGTCCGCGCGACCGGACACACTGCTGGTCGTGGCCCAGACCTACTACCTCGTCGACGACGAGGGCCTGCGGCGCCTTGCCGCGGTGCCCGGCGACCGCCTGCTGGCCGAACCCGTGTCGCGCACCCGGGAAGCACTGGCTCCCGGCATTCGCACCGCGTCTACTGCGACGTTCGGCGGCCCGCCGAACTGTGACATGCCGGAGGCGAACCGCGCGGGCGACGTTCGGTTCGGTGCGGGCGACACCTACGAGGCGGCGGCCCATGTGAACCTCACCCGGTGCTACGACGGGGCCGTCGTTCGGTACACCGACGACCGCCGCACCGTGACCGTCGTGGGTAGCGCGGACTTCATGACGAACTCCGGACTGCTGAGTGAGGGCAACGCCGCGCTCGCCATGAACCTGGCGGGCACCCGGCATCGGGTCATCTGGTACGCGCCCCAGCAGTCCGAGGGCGAATCCGGCGGCAGCGCCTCTTTCACCGATCTGATCCCCGATCGGGTCTGGTGGATGGTGTGGCAGCTGTGCCTCGCCGTCCTCCTGGTCGCGTTGTGGCGCGGCCGCCGGGTCGGCCCACTGGTCGCCGAAGACCTGCCCGTGGTGGTCCGCGCGTCCGAAACGGTGGAGGGCCGCGGTCGGTTGTACCGGTCGCGGCGGGCACGCGACCGCGCCGCCGAGGCATTGCGCGCCGCCGCCCTGCACCGCATGCTGCCGCGCCTGGGCCTCGGCCCCAATGCGGAGCCGACCGCAGTCGCCGGGTCCGTCGCCCAGCGGATCGGCGCCGACCCGAACGCGCTGGCGCACTTGCTGTTCGGTCCCCCTCCTGGCACCGATGCGGATCTGGTCAATCTTGCCCACCAACTGGACGACATCGAAAGGCAGGTCGCACTGTCGTGAATCCGAATCCACCGGCCGATACCACCGCCGACGAGGATGCCGCGCGGAATGCGTTGCGCGCCTTGCGGAACGAGATCGCCAAGGCCGTCGTCGGTCAGGACGCCGTGGTCAGCGGCCTGGTGATCGCACTGTTGTGCCGGGGCCACGTCCTGCTCGAAGGTGTGCCCGGCGTCGCGAAGACGCTACTGGTCCGCACCCTCGCGGCAGCCTTGCAACTGGAATTCAAGCGCGTGCAGTTCACCCCGGATCTGATGCCGGGCGACATCACGGGCTCACTGGTGTACGACGCACGCACCGCCGAGTTCGAGTTCCGTTCGGGTCCGGTATTCACCAATCTGCTTCTCGCCGACGAGATCAACCGGACACCCCCCAAGACGCAGGCCGCGCTACTCGAGGCGATGGAGGAACGACAGGTCAGCGTCGACGGTGAGCCCAGGCCGCTACCCGACCCGTTCATCGTCGCCGCCACCCAGAACCCGATCGAGTACGAGGGCACTTACCAACTGCCGGAGGCTCAGCTGGACCGGTTCCTGTTGAAGCTCAACGTGCCACTGCCGCCGCGGGACCAGGAGATGGCGATCCTGTCCAGGCACGCACACGGTTTCGATCCGCGTGACCTGTCGGCCGTGCAACCCGTGGCCGGCCCCGCAGAACTCGCCGCAGGCCGCGCAGCGGTGCGTCGCGTGCTGGTCGCCGACGAAGTGCTCGGCTACATCGTCGACGTGGTCGGCGCCACCCGGCACTCGCCGTCGCTGCAATTGGGGGTGTCGCCGCGCGGTTCGACGGCGCTGCTCGCCACCGCCAGATCCTGGGCGTGGCTGTCGGGACGCAACTACATGACCCCGGACGACATCAAGGCCATGGCACGTCCCACCTTGCGGCATCGGGTGGCCCTGCGGCCAGAGGCCGAGCTCGAGGGGGCCACCCCCGACGGCGTTTTGGACGGCATCCTGGCCGCGGTTCCGGTACCGCGCTAGTGACGCTGACCGGCCGCACCGGCCTGATCGCACTGATCTGCGTGCTGCCGATCGGCCTATCTCCCTGGCCCGCAACGGCCTTCATCGTCCTACTGGCATTGTTGCTGGCGGTGGTCGCCGTCGACGTCGCGCTGGCCGCCGGCACGCGCAAGCTGCGCTTCAGCCGCGTCGGTGACACCGCAGCGCGGTTGGGCGAGACCGTCGCCACCGCGCTGGTCGTGGAGAATCCCGGATCCCGTCGGTTCCGCGGCC
>JAVRPF010000670.1:0-7216 GCA_032162385.1 Mycobacterium sp. | reverse complement strand
GAGCGCCGACCGGTCGCCTGCGATGCGCGACAGGATCAAGGCCCCTTCGATGAGCGCGATCACGCACCTGCGCGCTGGCGTGGACGGATTCGGTGGCGATGGGTTCGATCGGGCAGCCGTCCCGCTGGTCACCGTCCAGACCGACGGCGAGCATGTCGATCCACGTCGCGACGATCTCGGCGGCCGGACGTTCGGAGGCGAGGAACGTGCGCAGGAGCCGCGCGATATCGCCGCCGACGCCGTCGACGACGGCGGCCGCCAGTTCGGCCTTGCCGTCCGGGAAGTGGTGCTAGAGCGAGCCGGCCTTGACGTCGGCGGCCGCCAGGATCTGGTTGACGCCGGTCGCCGCGTAGCCCTGCCTGCGGAACAGCAGCGCCGCGCTCTCGATGAGCGCGACGCGGCTGCGATTAGACATAACGTGGTGCGGTGAACCCGATCAGTCACCTCCTTCAACGTGTGCTCAAGGCGCCGCCGCCGGTCACCCGCGATGTCGTCGTTCAGCGGGATCTTCGGGTGCCGATGCCCGACGGGACCGAACTGCTGGCGGACAGGTGGGCGCCGCGGGCCGGGGGCGCGTCATCGTCCACCACGTTGCCCACCGCGTTGTATCGATCGCCGTACGGCCGTCGGGGAATGTTCGGCCAGATCATGGGCCGGCTGATGGCCGAGCGCGGATTCCAGGTGCTGATCCAGAGCACCCGAGGCACATTCGGGTCCGGTGGCACCTTCGACGCGATGCGGCAGGAGCGCGAGGACGGCCTGGCGACGTTGGACTGGGTAGTGAAGCAGCCGTGGTTCGACGAGGCAATCGTGCTGATCGGAGGGAGCTACCTCGGCTACGTGCAGTGGGCTGTCGCCGACCGTCTGCCACCACAGGTCAAGGCGATGGTTCGGCAAGTGACCGAGTCCGCTTTAACGCTTGAGTTTCTGCGCAAGGACGGCCTGTCCCTGGAGACGCCGTTTTCGTGGGGCGTCATGACGGCCGGCCAGGAACGTCGCGGGGCGCTTCTGCGGCAACTCGTTTCGGGTCGCAGGACCGCCAGGGCGATGTACACGCTTCCGTTGGGGCAGGCCGACGTCGCCGCCACCGGGTACCGCATCGACTACGTCCAGGACATCCTCGCCCGCGACGTGGATTCAGCCCGTTGGGCCGGCTTCGACCACAGCCACCGGGTGGCGGAGGTCTCGGTGCCGGTCAGCTCGATCGGGGGCTGGTACGACATCTTCCTGCCCGGCCAACTGCGCGACTTTCGGACCCTGCAGAACGCAGGGCGCACGGCGCGCCTGACCATCGGGCCGTGGACGCACACGGCTCTGGACCCGGTGCCGATACGGGAGTCCATCGAGTTCGGGCTCGCCCATGGGCGTGGTGAGCAGCCGCCACCCCGCGCACCGGTGCGCCTGTACGTGATGGGCGAGGAATCGTGGCGCGATTTCGACTCCTGGCCGCCGCCCGGCCATTCACCACAGCACTTCTACCTGCAGCCCGACGCGGCGCTGTCCACTCAGCTGCCCGGCGAATCCGAGGCCGACCACTACCGCTACGACCCCGCCGACCCCACACCCGCAGTCGGCGGGGTGATCATGCGCGCCCGCGGGGGTGGCCGCGTCGACAACACGAAGTTGGAGGCCCGGCCGGACGTGTTGACCTACTCGAGCGCGGTACTGGGCAGCGGCGTCGAAGTCATCGGCGACGTCAGCGCCGAGATCTGGTTCCGCTCCAGCCGCCCCAACGCCGACGTGTTCGTCCGCATCTGCGACGTCCAACCCGGCGGTCGCTCGTACAACGTCTGCGACGGCCTCGTCAGCCTGTCCGGCGCGGACGAAATCGCCTGCGCCCCTGTGCGGTTGTGGTCGACGGCGCACCGCTTCAAGCGCGGCCACCGCATCAGGGTGCAGGTTTCCAGCGGCGCGTTTCCGCGCTATGCGCGCAACCCTGGCACCGGCGAACCGCACGCCACGGCAACGGTCCTTCGAGCCGCCGATCAGACGGTCTACCACGACGCCACGCGTCCCTCGGCGGTGATACTGCCGACGCGGATCTAGGCGGTCGCGGCGCGACGCACCAACGACAGCACCACGGCCGCCGTTGCGAACAGCCCGGAGAAGACGCCGTTGACCACCGTCTGCCGCCGCGGCGTGTGCATCCAGCGCAACAGTCGCACCGCCAACCTGGAGTACAACCCCATCACCACCAAGTCGACGACCACCATCGTCGCGCCGATCGCGAGGTACTGCGGAAGCAACGGAGCGGTGGGCGTCACGAATTGGGGCAGCACCGCAAGGAAGAACACCAGGCCCTTCGGGTTGGTGGCGTTGACTAGGAAGCCACGAACGACGAGCGCGGTCCGGCCACCCTCGGCGGGCGTGCCAAGCTGCTCGCGTAGGTCCCTGGTCGCCGTCCGCCATTGACGCACGGCGAGATAGAGCAGGTATGCCACCCCGACCCACTTGATGACGTTGAACACGACGATCGAGCCAGTGACGATGGCGCCGAGTCCCACGGCGACGAGGGCGAGCTGCAGCATCAGCCCAACCTCAAGGCCCAGGATGCTCCAGTAGCTGCGGCGCACGCCGTGGGTCAGGCCGGTCGCCATCGACTGGATCGCACCCGCACCGGGGGAGACGGCGATCAGGACCGCCGCGCCGATGAACGCCAACCACAACTCCCAGGCCATGCCCGAAGTGTGGCAGTGGGCCTGCGGTCAGTTCAACCGGATATGTCGGCGACGAACGTGCCCTGCCGCTTTGCGAGCATCGCAGGGATCCGCGGCAGCGACGGGTCGACGGTGCCGGCGGGCAGTACCCGCGGATTCACCAGGTGCAGGTCCTTGCGGGCCACGTGGATGTCGGCTTCACCCGCGGCCAGCACGTTCTTCACCCAGTTGGTCTTGCCGTGGACCAGCCCGATCGCCAGCACGCTGCCCTTGCGGTAGGCGGTGACGATGGTTTCGAAGTCCTTGCCCGAGGTGCGGCCACGGTGCTTGATCACGGCGAACCCGGGCATGCGCTTCGACAGCGGCCGGAGCATCGGGTTGATGTACTTGATCTGCATCCGCTCCAGCCACACCGGCATCAGCATGGGCACGCCGGGGGCGTTGTTGGGGTGGTCTTCTCTTGACGTTGAAGCTGACATGACGGCTCCCGTATTCGATTTGTGCTGCTCTGGGACAATGGACAGCGTGAATGCCTCGTCGCCTGGTTTGGATGTCGCCGCCGGGGCGGCTCCGAAGATGTCCCGCATCGACCTGCGGGGCGGGCCGCTCTCAGCAGCACGGCTACGTGCCGTCCTGCCCCGCGGTGGTGTTGACGTCGACACCGTCCTGCCCAAGGTGAAGCCTATCGTGGACGCCGTCGTCGAGCGCGGGGCAGTTGCGGCGCTGGAGTACGGCGAAACGTTCGACGGCGTGCGACCCGCGACGGTCCGGGTGCCCGCCGCCCGGCTGGCCGAAGCGCTCGCCGACCTCGACCCGGCGGTGCGGCTGGCGCTGGAGGTGGCGATCGAGCGCACCCGTGCCGTGCACGCCGACCAACGGCGCGCCGACACCACCACGACGCTGGCGCCGGGGGCCACGGTCACCGAGCGCTGGGTGCCCGTCGAACGCGTCGGCCTCTACGTTCCTGGCGGCAACGCCGTCTACCCGTCGAGTGTGGTGATGAACGTCGTCCCGGCGCAGACTGCCGGCGTGGACTCGCTGGTGATCGCCAGCCCGCCGCAGGCAGACTTCGGTGGGCTGCCGCACCCGACGATCCTGGCCGCCGCCGAACTGCTGGGCGTCGACGAGGTCTGGGCGGTCGGCGGCGCGCAGGCCGTGGCGTTGCTGGCCTACGGCGGCACCGACACCAATGGGACCGAACTCGCGCCCGTCGACATGATCACCGGCCCTGGCAACATCTACGTCACGGCCGCCAAGCGGATCTGCCGATCGCAGGTCGGGATCGACGCCGAAGCCGGCCCCACCGAGATCGCGATCCTCGCCGATCACTCGGCCGATCCGGCGCACGTCGCCGCCGACCTGATCAGCCAGGCCGAGCACGACGAGATGGCAGCCAGCGTGCTCGTCACTACGAGCGACCACCTGGCCGACGCCACCGACGCCGAGCTGGCCGTTCAACTGCGCACTACCGTGCACCGCGAGCGCGTGACCGCGGCGTTGACCGGGCGCCAGTCCGCCATCGTGCTGGTCGACGACATCGATGCCGGCATAAGGACGGTCAACGCCTATGCCGCGGAACACCTCGAGATTCAGACCGTCGACGCCCCGGCCGTCGCGAGCCGGATCCGCTCGGCTGGTGCGATATTCGTCGGAGCGTGGTCGCCGGTCAGCCTCGGTGACTATTGCGCGGGCAGCAATCACGTGCTGCCCACAGCGGGGTGCGCGCGCCACTCCAGCGGACTGTCCGTGCAGACGTTCCTGCGCGGCATCCACGTCGTCGACTACACCGAGGCGGCACTGAAGGACGTCTCCGGGTACGTGATCACGCTGGCGCAGGCCGAGAACCTGCCCGCGCACGGCGAGGCCGTACGCCGTCGGTTCGAAGGGCCGGAGCGAAGCGACTCGGGAAAAGGGCGAGCGAGATGATGAGCGCTCGCAAGATCACGCTCGACGACCTGCCGTTGCGGGAGAGCCTGCGCGGCAAGTCGCCCTACGGTGCACCCCAACTCTCGGTTCCGGTGCGGCTCAACACGAACGAGAACCCGCACCCGCCCACACAGGCGCTCGTCGACGACGTCGCCGAGTCGGTGCGCGACGCCGCCTCCGATCTGCACCGCTACCCCGACCGCGACGCGGTGGCGCTGCGGGCCGATCTCGCGGCCTACCTGAGTGCGCAGATCGGAGTGCCGGTCGACACCGAGAACGTCTGGGCGGCAAATGGCTCCAACGAGATCCTGCAGCAGCTGTTGCAGGCGTTCGGCGGCCCGGGTCGCAGCGCCATCGGGTTCGTGCCGTCGTACTCGATGCACCCAATCATCTCCGACGGCACCCAGACCGAATGGCTCGAGGCCAAGCGCGCCGACGACTTCGGCCTGGACGTCGAGGTCGCCGTCGCGGCGATCGCCGAGCGCAGGCCCGACGTGGTGTTCCTGGCCAGCCCGAACAACCCGTCGGGGCAGAGTGTTTCGCTCGAGGAACTGCGCGCACTGCTCGACGTCGCGCCGGGCATTGTGATCGTCGACGAGGCCTACGGCGAGTTCTCGTCGCAACCCAGCGCGGTGCGACTGCTCGCCGAGTTCCCCGCGAAGCTCATTGTGACGAGGACCATGAGCAAGGCCTTCGCCTTCGCAGGCGGCCGACTCGGTTACCTCATCGCCGACCCTGCCGTCATCGACGCGATGCTGCTCGTCCGGTTGCCCTACCACCTGTCCTCGGTCACCCAGGCCGCGGCGCGGGCCGCGCTGCGGCACGCCGACGACACGCTCGGCAGCGTTGCCACCCTCATCGCCGAACGCAATCGGGTGTCGGAGACGCTGGCGGACATGGGATTCCGGGTCATCCCCAGCGACGCCAACTTCGTTCTGTTCGGCGAGTTCGCCGACGCGCCAGGGGCGTGGCAGCGTTACCTCGAGGCGGGTGTGTTGATCCGCGACGTCGGCATCCCCGGGTACCTGCGCGCCACCACTGGTCTGGCCGACGAGAACGACGTTTTGCTCGACACCAGCGGACGCCTGGCCCCTACCGAACTCGCAACAGTCCCCAGCAGTGCAAGAGGAGCATCGTGACCCGCCGCGCCCGCGTCGAACGCAAGACCAAGGAATCCGACATCGTCGTCGAGCTCGACCTGGACGGCACCGGTCAGGTCGACATCAGTACCGGCGTGCCGTTCTACGACCACATGTTGACGTCGCTGGGCAGTCACGCGAGCTTCGACCTGACCGTGCACGCCAAGGGTGACGTCGAGATCGAGGGGCACCACACGATCGAGGACACGGCAATCGTGTTGGGCCAGGCGCTCGGTGAGGCGTTGGGTGACAAGAAGGGTATCCGCCGCTTCGGCGACGCGTTCATCCCGATGGACGAGACGCTGGCGCACGCCGCCGTCGACGTATCGGGCCGGCCCTACTGCGTGCACACCGGCGAGCCGGATCACATGCTGCACAGCACCATTGCCGGTAGTGCGGTGCCGTACCACACCGTGATCAACCGGCACGTCTTCGAGTCGCTGGCGATGAACGCGCGGATCGCGCTGCACGTGCGCACGCTCTACGGCCGCGACCCGCACCACATCACCGAGGCCCAGTACAAGGCGGTTGCCCGCGCTCTGCGTCAGGCCGTCGAGCCCGATCCCCGGGTGTCCGGCGTGCCGTCCACCAAAGGCACCCTGTGACAGTGAAGTCCGTCGTTGTCCTCGATTACGGGTCGGGCAACCTACGGTCGGCGCAGCGTGCGCTGCAGCGGGTGGGGGCGACGGTCGAGGTGACCTCCGATCCCGCCGCAGCGGCAGTCGCCGACGGTCTGGTGGTGCCAGGGGTCGGCGCATACCAGGCGTGTATGACGGGGCTGCGCGGCATCGGCGGGGAGAAGATCGTCGCGGACCGGGTGGCAGCGGGCAGGCCGGTGCTCGGCATCTGCGTCGGCATGCAGATCATGTTCGCCCGCGGCGTCGAGTTCGGCGTGGAGACTGAGGGCTGCGCGCAATGGCCCGGCTCCGTGGTGCGTCTGGACGCGCCGGTGATTCCGCACATGGGTTGGAACGTCGTGGCCGCCGCGCCAGGGAGTGCGCTGTTCAAGGGGCTGGACGCAGGCACCCGGTTCTACTTCGTGCACTCCTACGCCGCGCAGCGGTGGGAGGGTGACCCCGCTCCCCTGCTCACTTGGGCGACCCACCACGTGCCGTTCCTGGCGGCCGTCGAGGACGGTGCGTTGTCCGCCACGCAGTTTCATCCGGAGAAGAGCGGCGACGCCGGCGCGGCGCTGCTGAGCAATTGGGTTGAAGGGCTTTGACGAAGGTGAATGACGAAGGTGAATGACGAAGGTGAATGACGAACGTGAATGACGCACCCCTGATTCTGCTGCCTGCCGTCGACGTCGTGGACGGAAAGGCCGTGCGCCTGGTGCAGGGGCAGGCAGGCAGCGAAACCGACTACGGGTCGGCCTTGGACGCCGCCCTGCAGTGGCAGCGCGACGGCGCCGAGTGGATCCACCTGGTCGACCTGGACGCGGCATTCGGTCGCGGCAGCAATGCCGAACTGCTGGCCGAAGTGGTCGGCCGGCTC
>JAVRPF010000669.1:0-3148 GCA_032162385.1 Mycobacterium sp. | reverse complement strand
CGAGTGACGTCCGATCCGGCGCCGCCCCTAGGCGCACTGCGTCGGTTCACCACTAGCGCGCATGCATGACGCGCTGGCCTGGTTGCAGGCGTCTGCGCTCGGGATGTTCATGCGCGACTCCGGAACGAGGACCTATCCCGTCGTCAACCTGATTCACATCCTCGGCGTCGCGGCGCTCTTTGGCGCCGTGCTCATTCTCGATCTGAGGCTGCTGGGGGTGTGGCGCCGTGCGCCGCTCCGAGCGATCACGACAGCTGCCGCCCCCGTGGTAATGGCGGGCTTCGCGCTCGCCGCAGCCAGCGGCATCTGCCTTCTCGCGGCCAATGCTGTTGAGTACGAGAACAACCCGTTTCTGCTGGCGAAGTTCGCGGCAATCGGACTGGGACTCGTCAACGCCGTCGCGCTGCGCCGCACGGCGGCGTGGAGGGCACACACAACCCGTGATCTGTCGCACTCCGAAGCACGGACGCTGGCGGCAATGGGTGGCCTGTCGCTCCTCAGCTGGCTGACGGCGGTCGCGGCGGGGCGGATGATCGGGTACTGGTAATCGGAGAGTCCAAGAAGTTCGCAGGTGGACGGCCCCTTCGATGCCCTGTGTCGGCTCAACGGTTCCCAGAAGCCGTTTCTCGACAAGACCGGGAGACTGCCCGACATCCAACGGGGTGCGCTGATGAACCGGTTACCACGATCACGAGCCCCGAAGGTGCGCGCCACCAGGATGTGACGACGTTATCCGCTCGACGAGCGCCTCGTAGTCACGGTACGACGACGGCGAGCTCTGCCGCTGTGACAGTCTGAGTACCGGGCCACTGGTTCGGTGAGGTGCACATGCCTAATGGTCACTGTTGGTCGGGGGTTTCGGGACGGACCGACATGGATCGAGGGATTCGACCGCTTAACGTCACGCTGCTGACGCTCCTGGTGACGGCCACAATCAGTGGCGTCGTGGCGTTCGGGGTGGGTTTCCCGGGCCCGGCGCGGTGGGTCGTCGCCGTGCATGGGGCGTCCGGATTGGGGCTGCTGCTGCTTGCCCCGGCCAAGATCCGCGTCGCCCGGCGGGGCCTTCGGCGGACCGGACGATCGCGGAAGGTGATCAGCCTGACGTTCACCGTACTTGTGCTCGCGGCGATTGGGAGTGGGCTGCTGCACGCGGTCGGCGGATGGCGGCCCTACCTTGGGCTGCTCCCGATGCAGCTCCACGTGGGTGCGGCGGTGGGGGCGATGGTGCTGCTGGTTGCGCACGTGGTGATGCATCACCGGAGCGCCCATCACCGGTGGCGGCCATTGCTGCGCCGCACCGACCTGACGCGACGGCGAGCGCTGCTCGGCACCGGCGTCGCCGTGGGCTCGGCGGGGCTATGGGTCATCGCGCCGGGGTTGCCGCGTCGCGAGACCGGATCGCACGAGGTCGGCTCGGGGAACATCGCGATCGTTCCCGTCACGCAGTGGATGTTCGACCCGGTACCCCAGATCGCGGCTGCGACCTGGCGCCTCCGAACCCCGGATAGATCGTTTGACCTGGCCACCATCGCCGCGCTCCCGCAGGGCACCGTGCGCGCCGTGCTCGACTGCACGGGTGGCTGGTTCACCGAGCAGGAGTGGCGCGGGGTGCCGCTCTCGGCGCTCGGCTTGCCGGAGGGGGCGTCGATCGAGATCGTGTCGACGACCGGCTACCGCCGCAGTTTCTCCGCCCGCGAGGCCGAGACGCTGCTGCTGGCGACGCATGCCTCTGGCCGTCCGCTCTCGAGCGGCCACGGCGGCCCGGCGCGGATCGTCGCGCCGGGGCGGCGCGGGTTCTGGTGGGTGAAGTGGGTGACGTCCATCGAGGTGATCGACGAACCGTGGTGGTGGCAGCCGCCGTTCCCCCTGCAGTGAACGGCGCACGGATGCACTTCCCCGACTACCGCGCAGAAGAATTACTACCGCTGCTTCAACAGCATTGGGCATCCCACGATGAACGAGGGGCTGTCATCTCTGTGACTGGGCGAAGGTAGACCGGTGGCCAACGGGCCATGCCGAGCCGAGCCCCGGCGTCGTTTGTTTGCGAATCGTGAGGAGCACACACATTCGGCGCAGTTGAGTGTTTGCGAGTTCCGACGTCATCCGCGATGCCTTGCGCTAGACGGGCCAGGATCCGAGAGGTGGTGTCAAAATTTCCGCTGTTCCGGTCGAATAGTTGAGTAGGTAGTGCGCCGCTTGCACTGTGGGCACCCCTTTCAGCGATTGGATGAAGTGCTCACAAGGCGGGAATCGCCGTGAGACAGCCGAGAAAGCCATAGGTCAGGTGGCGCCGCCGATGTCACCAAGGCGAGAACTCAATGCCTTGTAGATCTCCCTGTCAGCAACAGAGGAAAGCACGCTGGCGTGGGCGAAGAATGTGTCGGACGGGTGGCTGCGGACGGCCTGGCAGTCCTCGCTGCGGCCGGCATCCGGCAGATCGCGTGTCTGTGATGGCGGCCGGCCGTGGTCGACCGAGCCCGAAGCTCCGCGCAACATCTGCGTTACACACCTTCGGTAGCTTGACCCTCCATGTCTAATGACGAGAGGCAACGGTGACAGACCCATTTGTGCGAGAGATGACCTCAGAACTCATCGGACGGCTCGGGCGTCGGGGTTTCATTAAGGCTGCCGCGACAGTCGGCGCCGGCGTCGGTATCGCCGGCGTGGGGTCCGCGTGCACGCATAGCTCCGGATCGCCGGCACCCTCGTCGCCCTCTGCGGCATTGGCCGACATCACGGCGCTGCAGCCCGGTCAGGGCACACGAACTGGCGATGTGTATCTGTCATCGCAACCAGATCAGGTGCTCTGGGGTTACGTCCCCAATGTGCATACTGCGCCAGTGACGAGGATGCGTTCGGGGCAGACCATCACCATCGATGCTCTGTCCCATGAGGGAATCCTGGAGGATCAGGGGCGTAACCCTGTCGAGTACTTCGGCAGCTACGGCGTCACCGAAAACGGAGTTCTTGACGATGCCAAAGTCATTGCCGCCGAATACAACCGGACACCGCGGGATTTCGTCAAAGATGGTCCACATGTGGTGACCGGCCCGGTGTTCGTCGAGGGTGCCGAACCCGGAGACGTCCTTAAAATAGAGACGCTCGAAGCGATTCCGCGGGTGCCCTACGGGGTGGTGTCGAGCCGACA
>JAVRPF010000668.1:0-5242 GCA_032162385.1 Mycobacterium sp. | reverse complement strand
TGCATTCGCCGATCGGCAACCCGTCCCGGCCCACTGCGTTCATGTCTTGCTCCTTCATTCGAGCGCCGTAGTCGTGCCTGGCGCGATGAACCGAATGTATCGCAATAACCGTAGCGATGCAACAGTTTGAACCGAAGCGGGCGATGGAAAGTGCTGCGGGCCGCAAGTAACCATTGATCAGCGATTGGAGACATTCCCGGCGGGCGTACTCGTCAGTGCATCTAGCAGCGACACGGTTCAAACCGGATATACGCAACGGTTCTCATCCGTCCCCAATCCGACTAATGTAGGACGAACACGTAGCGGTGCAACACCCAGGCAGGAGGGCACCCGGTTGGCCAGCGTTGACACCACGTCCGACGCTGACGATGCCGCCGACGCCTCCGTCGAGGTGGATCCCGGGATGGTGCGCGCGGGCGCCGCTGCGGCGGCGCGACGCCGTGAACTCGACATCAGCCAGCGCAGTCTGGCCGCCGACGGCATCATGAACGCGGGCGCGCTCATCTCGTTCGAGAAGGGTCGAAGCTGGCCGCGCGAGCGGACGCGGGCCAAGCTCGAAGAAGTTCTGCAGTGGCCGCCCGGGACCATCGCCCGGATGAGGCGGGGCGACTCCGTCGCACCTGGGGTGCCCGCCGAACCGCCCGGGGGCGGCGATCAGGGCTCGCTGATCGCCCAGGCCGTCGAGGCGGCGGTCAACACTCTCGGTGCCACGGTCGGTTCGTTGCCCCCAATCGACGATCCGGCCTTCACCCCCAGGGTCACCGCGATCCTGGCCGACCTGCGTCAGCTCGAGGCAGTGGCGGCACGCGCGGCGCGGATCGGTCGGCTCACGCCTCCCCTGCTGAAGGCGCTGAGCACCGTGCGCCGCCAGATGGACGAGCTGACCCTGCTCGGCGCGACGGCGCCGGCGGCGACGCTCGGTCAGCGGCTGTACGCCGCCCGGCGACGTGCCAACCTCACGATCAGCGAGACCGCGCAGGCGGCAGGAGTACCCGAGGATGCGATCGTCGCCGCGGAGGCGGGCCAGCCGGTTCCCGCCCCGACGACGGAGCTGATCGAGTCGCTGGTCGACCAGATTGACTGGCGCTGAACGCTAGAACCGGTCGCGAGTGCGTTCGCGGTCGTCGTTGGTGGGGAAGTGTTCGGCCAGCGCGGCGGCGATCTCGAGAAACTTGCGCCGCGTCGCCGGCGACATCTCAGTGGTGCGCTCGATGACGCCGCCGGGCCGCAGGTGCCCATCGAAGGGGACCTCGACCACGGCCTGGCCCTGGCCTGCGAACTGCTGGGCAAGGATGGCTCGGGTGCGCTTGTCGGCGTGCCCGTCCGAGTCGTTGAGGACTACCACGGTGCGCCGCAACAGGCCGGTCAAGCCACGGTTGGCCAACCAGTCCATCGTCTGACCCGCGGCGGCGGCACCGTCGACCCAGGGCGACGAGACGACGATCAAGGCGTCCAGATCCCGCAACACCTCCTGGGTGACGGGCGTGTCCATGGTGGAACTGCAGTCGACGATCGAGATCGTGAAGTGGCGATCCAGACGCGCCGTGGCCTCGCGGTAGATGGCGGGGTCGAGCACCCGCCGACGGGCGGGACTCGCTTCACCGGCCAACACGAACAGACCGGCGGCGTTGTTCCCCACCCGGCTGCGCACGTCGGCGAACGTCTCGAGGTGCTGGTCGCCGGCAAGCTCCCAGTACGAACCCAACGCCTTCGGGTCGACGCGGCTGCCGAGCTTGCCGAACGCGGTGTCGGCGTCGATCGCCACCACCCGATCTTCCTGTCGCAGCTCGGCGAAGATGGATCCGATGCTGGCGGACACCGTCGTCTTGCCGACGCCGCCCTTGCCCATCACGCCGATCTTGTAGTGGCCGCGCAGCGCCGACTTGATCCGCGCCTCCAACTCGGCCTGGCGAAGCTCGTTTGCGGACTGACCAAGGTTGACCAACCCGAAGGTGATCCGGAACAGAGCCAGGCGCCAACCACCGGTCGGCGGAACGACTTTGGCGGGGACGAGCTCGTCACGCCTGATCCGGTCCGCATACGACCCAGTCGGCGGTGGCGGCGCCCCCCGGGAGTCCTGGCCAAATTGCTGAGTGGACCAGGAAGCGGGCGGCTGTTGTCCCTGGCTCTGCGGCGCCGGTGGTCGCGGGGCCCGTTGCTGCTGCCCGCCGGGCTGCTGCTGTCCCCACTGTGGCGGATTCGGAGGGTTCGGTTGTTGGGGAGCGCCCTGCTGTTGGGAAGGGCTCGGCTGTTGGGGAGGGCTCGGCTGTGGGTTCGGCGCGTTGAACTGCCCGGTGTCGCGCGACCCTTGCGGGGGTCCGAAGTTGGGCGGCGGTCGGTGGAAGCCGCCGGTCGGCGGACGGTCGGGCTCGCGTGACGGCTGCGTCGGCGGTTCTGGCGTGACCGATTCTGGCTTGGGTGGCTCCGGAGCCGGCGGTTCGGGCGCCTGGTCGGGCTTCGGCGCGGCATCGGCCGGCACGAAGTCGACCGGCGGTCGCGAGGGCAGGGGCGTCGCCGCCCGAGTGAAGGTCGGCTCGACGGGCGCGGGTGCAGGTTCGTAGTTGGATTCCTCGGGCCCGGTCCAGCCGAGTTGCCTGCGCAGGGCGTCGTCACTCTCGCTCACGGCACCAGGCTCCTTCCCGTGGAATCAGACGATGCGACTGCCTCCCTCGATTCAAGTATCAACCACACCCAGCCCCCGCCAACCGATCATCGGAGGGTCGGCGGCCAATCTCGGCAAACAGCAAACGATATATGAGCCGCGATCGCCAACCGGAGATGGACCTCCGGTAGCGTTCACCGGCGGTTGCACACGGCATTGAGCGCAGCCCTGCGGTCCCATCACTCGATCGGCCTTCCGTCCGGCGATGATGGGCTGCGACGTCCATCTATACAGTTCAAGCCGTCTCGCTCGGGGCTGGAGGCGCCAGTTGGGCGGCCCGGATGGTCTTGGAATTGGTGCGCAGGGGGTCGATGATCCGCTGGTACGCTCCATCCGGCGAGGGGGTTCGACGCATGGGTCTGCTGGGCAAGCTGGAGAGCTTCGGCAAAGCCGTTTGGGATACCGGCAACGAGGTCGTCGGGGACGTGGCGTCGCTCGTCGAAGGGGCCGGCGCCATCGGCGACTTCATTGAGCGGGTAGGAAAGGTCACCGACCTCGACGACGTGATCGCGGTGGGTGGACGATTCGCCGGGCGGGCCGAGAAGGCCGGCCTGAACAAGTTCCTGCGCGCGGCCAACGCCCCAATCCTCGACAGTGGCCAGTTGGTGATCGCAGGCATGAAGCTGACCACGGGCCTCGGTGAACCCGAGGACGGCGAACGCTTCGGTCGAGGTGGCGCCCGTCTTCACGACGCCGATGCGACGCTGAGGTCCGCGGAGCCCACCGCGAACTGGTCGGGCGCGGGCGCCAACTCCTACTCGGTGCAGAACGTCGAACAGCTGGCGCGGACCAGGGCGATGGCCGCCGCCGACCATCAGGTGCACGGCGTGCTCGCCACCGAGGCCTTCCAGGTCAGATTGCACCGGGACCGTCTCGACGATTGGTACAACTGGCTCGCCGACGTCGGTCTGGTGACCTTCGCGCTGGGCCTCCTTCCGGACGTCGGTCAGGGGTTGAGGGCGGTTGCGGACGTCCAAGCGGTGCTCGTCGCGGTCGGCCGCAGCTCGTCGGAGCTGTACCAACTCTCGTCCGAGGTCGGGGCGAACGCCGCGGCCCTGCAGCAGCTCGTCGGGCGCTACGAGAACGTCGGGCAGACCGCGAACCTCTCCCAGAGGGGCGCGGACCAGAACCCGCCCCCGCCGCCGTCGGCACCGCATGAACAGTCGCCCCCGGACGGGCCGGGAGACAAGGATTCCGAGGACACGCCGACGACGCCTCGGTCCGAACAGCCGCCGGGCAACCCGGGGCAGTTCGTCGCGCCGACGCAAACATCCGGTGGGCCGGGGTCTGGGGGCGGGAGCGGTTCACCAGCGATGGGTGGACCTCCCCCGACGCCGCCGGTGGACCTGCCCGCGGTGCAAGGGCAGCAGACGTCGGCCGGCGGTGGCAGACCTTCGGGCCCGGGGACGCAGCCGGGGCCGCTTGGCGGCATGCCGCCCGGGGCGATGAGCGCGGGACCCGCTCCGATGGCCGCCGCCCCCGGTGTCCCGGTGGCACTGATCAAGGAGGCCGTGCAGGCGGCCATGCAGCGGGAGGCCGAGAGGCAGGCGGCCGAGGACGAGGAAGACAAGGACGACGAAGAAGACGACGACGGCGACGGCAAGCCGGACGCGGAAGAAGACACGGACGGGGACGGCAAGCCCGACGAGAAGAAGGACGAGCCGGTGGCAGCCCCTGGCGGAATCGATGCGGGTCGGGCGCCGGTGCGCATCGAGATGGACGTCGACGTGGAGCGGCTGACCACACCGATCACGGTTACCGTGGACCGAGAAAATTCAATCGGGCCGCCGCCGGCGCCAGCACCATAGGAAGATAGGGACGAAGGGGAGTCACATGTCCGGCGATCTGCGAGTTACGACGGCCCACCTGCGGGAGTTGGCCGCCAAACAGCGGCAAGTGGCCACCGAGATCGGGTCGGCCGCCGTGGTCGCCGACGGTGTGGACACGTCGGTCCGGGCGACCCATGGGGTGATCTCGTGGTCGACCGCCGCAGCGGTGGAGGCGGTGCAGAACGCACGCCGCGCCGCGGGTTCGCGAATGGAGGGGGTTTCGAAGGGAATGGCAGACAATCTGGACGCGTCCGCTGCGGCGTACTACCGGATCGACGGGCTGGCCGGTGGCCGGCTCGGCGACCAGATGCAACCCCGATGACCACGGCAGGGAGTGCCGGACAGGGCGCCACACACATCGACGACGTCGTCGGCTTCGAGGTCACCATCGACGGCATGCTCGTCATCGCCGACAAACTCAACATCATGGAGTTCCCGCCGTCGATGGGGATCAGGCCCAATATCCCGCAGCTCGAGCTGCGAAACACGGTGTGGGAACAGGTGACCCGCGACCTCGTCGCGCAGGGTGTGCTGACCGTGTTCGGCGAGCCCCATCCCGAGGTCGCGGCGATGGTCGACACGCTCAGCCGCGCTGACCGAACGCTCGAGGGTCGATGGTGGCGCCGAGACGTCGGCGGCAAGATGGTGCGCTTCGTGGTGTGTCGCAAGGGGTCTCGCCACGTCGTCGCCGCCCGCGACGGTGAGATGATCGTGCTGCAACGCGTCGCGCCGCAAGTCGGGCTGGCAGCCA
>JAVRPF010000667.1:0-2674 GCA_032162385.1 Mycobacterium sp. | reverse complement strand
GCGGAGGTGAAACCGACGAGATTGCCCCGGTCGTCGTTGCCGATCGCGGTGAGCGTGCAGAACGTATCGCCGTCGATGACGATTCCGGAGCCACCGCCAAGGGCAACGGGATCCCCGGCGGCGCGCGCGAACGGCGCGGCCGGAACCGAGAACGCGAAGGCCAGGGCTGCCATGACGACGACTGTCGTGACAGCGTCGTGCCAGCGATGTCTCAACACCACCCCCATCGACTGCCCCGCCCGGATACCCGCCAAACCCCGTGAGTCTAACGTCGGCCGGGGAACCTGAGCCCGCCGCGACATGGCAACATGAACGCCACTGACATCCCAATTTGGTCTCGACGCGGGGAGGACTCGTCCGTGAGCACAGGCGACCGTAAGAACGGCGTGCCGACCACAGTGACTTCGATTCCGCTGGTGGATCCGCACGCGCCCGTACCCGATCCGTCGATCGGCGACCTCGTCAAGGATGCCACCGCGCAGGTGTCGACCCTGGTGCGCGCCGAGGTCGAACTCGCCAAGGCCGAGATCACCCGCGACGTGAAGAAGGGCCTCACCGGCAGCGTCTTCTTCATCCTGGCGCTAGTGGTGTTGTTCTACTCGACGTTCTTCTTCTTCTTCTTCGTCGCCGAACTCCTCGACACCTGGCTGTGGCGGTGGGTCGCCTTCCTGATCGTCTTCGGCGTCATGGTGCTGACCACCGTCGTGCTGGCCCTGTTCGGCTATCTGAAGGTGCGGCGGATCCGCGGGCCGCAGCAGACCATCGAGTCGGTCAAGGAGACACGGGCCGCTCTGACCCCCGGCGGCGACAAGCACGACGGCAAGGCGATCACGTCGACGAACGGCAAGGCGTCGACCGCAGATCCATCAGGCTGGTAGTGCCCCCTCCCGATCCGTTGGTGACGCGCATCGACGGTCCATGGCGTCATCTCGAGGTGCACGCCAACGGGATTCGCTTCCACGTCGTCGAGGCGCTGCCTACCGAGAACCGTCCCGCCGAGTCCGCCGAGCGACCGCTGGTGATGCTCCTGCACGGGTTTGCGTCGTTCTGGTGGTCGTGGCGGCACCAACTGCGCGGTCTGACCGGGGCACGCGTGGTGGCCGTGGACCTGCGGGGCTACGGCGGCAGCGACAAACCCCCGCGCGGCTACGACGGCTGGACGCTGGCGGGCGACACCGCGGGCCTGGTGCGTGCCCTCGGGCACAACACCGCCACGCTGGTCGGTCATGCCGACGGTGGGCTGGTGTGCTGGGCGACGTCGGTGCTCCACCCGCGGTCGGTGCGCGCGATCGCGCTGGTCAGTTCGCCGCACCCGGCGGCGTTGCGCGCCTCCGCGCTGACCCGACGCGACCAGGGCCTGGCCCTTCTCCCCGGGATGCTGCGCTACCAGGTGCCGTTCTGGCCGGAGCGGGTACTGACCCGCCACGATGCAGCCGAACTCGAAGTGCTGGTCCGCAGTCGGTCAAGTGGCAAATGGCTGGCGTCAGAAGACTTCTCGGAGACGATCGGTCACCTGCGCCGGGCCGTCCAGATCCCGTCGGCGGCGCATTCCGCGCTGGAGTACCAACGCTGGGCGGTGCGCAGCCAACTTCGCACCGAGGGCCGACGGTTCATGAAGTCGATGAAGCGCCCGCTGGCCGTTCCGGTGCTGCACATCCGCGGCGACGCCGACCCCTACGTACTGGCCGACCCGGTATACAAGACTCAGCACTACGCCCCCCACGGTCGGTACGTATCAATCGCGGGCGCAGGGCATTTCGCGCATGAAGAGGCCCCAGCGGAAGTCAACGAACAGCTGTCCCGGTTCCTCGCGCAGGTGCACGGCACCTAGGTCAGGAGATGCAGGCCCCGGTTTGCACCCGTTGGGTGTTGCCCACCCTGGCCATCTGCTTGGCCACCTCGTTGGCGGTCAGCACGAAGCCGGTGTCCGCGTCGTCCACCGCGGCGCCGAACACGACGCCCAGCACTCTGCCTCCGCGGTCGATCAACGGACCG
The DNA here is from genome assembly GCA_032162385.1 of Mycobacterium sp. Classification (GTDB taxonomy): domain Bacteria; phylum Actinomycetota; class Actinomycetes; order Mycobacteriales; family Mycobacteriaceae; genus Mycobacterium. Next base: position 679 of record JAVRPF010000667.1, on the reverse strand, counting down.
CCCGAATTGCCTTGCCGGACCGTGCCTCTGATGGTGTAGACCTCGCGGGTGACGGTGGTGGTGTGGTAGATGTCCGGCCCGTTGAGCTGGATGATCTCCCGGATCCGTGCCGGGGTGGCGGTGAAGTCGCCGCCGCCGGGATAGCCCATCACCACCGCGTCGGTACCCGTCGGCGCCTCCTGCATGTCGAACTGCAGCGGCGGTGATGGCAGGCCGGGCACGTCCAGGATGGAGATGTCGGCGCTGGGATCGTAGGACACCACACCGGCGTCGTAGGTCTGGCCGTCGACCTCGACGGTGACACTCTCCGAGCCCGCGACCACGTGCGCGTTGGACATCACCCGGTTCGGCGACACGACGAAACCGCTGCCCTCGAGCACCTTCTGGCAACTCGGCGCAACGCCGCGGATCTTGAGCACGCTAGGTCGGGTGGCGGCCACCACCGGGTCGGTTGCCAACGCGCCGTCTGGGATGTCGACGCCGATGATCGGCGTGCGGCCGAACGGTTGTAGCACGTTGGGCAGACCGGACGTGTCCAGGAGCGACGACAGCCGCGTCGGCACCCGCTTCAACCACTCCGGGGCAAGTTCGTCGACCTGGGCGAGCACGCGTGAACCACGTACCGCCGCAGCCAGATTGGGCTGATCGGACGAGGTGAGCGGGGTGGCCAGCAGCCACG
>JAVRPF010000666.1:0-3543 GCA_032162385.1 Mycobacterium sp. | reverse complement strand
CGATCACCTGCTCTGGGATGTCCTCGACGTCGGGCGAGTCCGCCAACCCGTTCCACCTGCTGATCTGCTTGCTCCAGGCGTCCTGCTGGCCTTGCGAGAAACCGAGCGCGCGGGCCATGTCGCGCACGGCGCTGCGGCCCCGATAGGTGATCACGTTGGCGACCTGCGCGGCGTAGTCGCGGCCGTAGCGTTCGTAGACGTACTGAATCGCCTTCTCCCGCAGGTCCGATTCGATGTCGATGTCGATGTCGGGTGGCCCGTCGCGCGCCGGGGAGAGGAACCGTTCGAACAACAGCTCGTTTGCGATCGGATCGACGTGGGTGACGCCCAACGCGTAGCAGACCGCCGAGTTGGCCGCCGATCCCCTGCCCTGGGCCAGGATGCCGTTGTCCCGGCAGAACCGGGTGATGTCGTGCACCACGAGGAAGTAGCCAGGGAAGTTCAGTTGGGTGATGACCTTCAGCTCGTGCTCGATCTGCTGGTAGGCACGCGGGGACCGCTCCGGCGGTCCGTATCGGTTGTGGGCCCCGGTCATCACCAGGTGCCGCAGCCAGCTGTCCTCATTGTGCCCGTCGGGCACGTCGAACGGCGGCAGCTGCGGGGCGATCAGCGCCAGCCCGAATGCGCACTGTTCGCCGAGGTCGGCCGCGGCCGTCACCACCTCCGGGCAGTGCGCGAACAGTCGCGTCATCTCCTCCCCCGACCGCAGGTGCGCGCCACCCAGCGGCGCCAGCCAGCCGGCCGCGTCATCCATCGAGTTGCGCGCCCGGATGGCCCCCATCGCCATCGCCAGCCTGCCGCGGTCGGGTTCGGCGAAGTGTGCCGCGGTGCTGGCCACCACGCCAACGCCGAAGCGCGGGGCCAGCGCGGCCAGTGCGGCGTTGCGCTCGTCGTCGAGCGGATGACCGTGCCGGGTCAACTCGATGCTGACCCGGTCGGCGCCGAACCGATCCACCAGATCGGCCAGCGCGGCTTCGGCCGCATCCGGCCCGCCGGCCGACAGTGCTTGGCGCACATGGCCCTTGCGGCAGCCAGTGAGGATGTGCCAGTGGCCGCCTGCGGCCTCGGTCAGCTCGTCGAAGTCGTAGCGCGGCTTGCCCTTCTCGCCACCGGCCAGGTGCGCCCGGGTCAGCTGCCGCGACAGCCGTCGATACCCCTCCGGCCCACGCGCCAGGACCAGAAGATGTGGACCGGGTGGATCGGGCTCCTCGGTGCGGGGAACGTTCCCCAGCGAGAGCTCAGCGCCGAACACGGTGGCCACGTCGAGCTCCTTGGCGGCCTCGGCGAACCGCACCACCCCGTACAGACCGTCGTGGTCGGTCAGCGCGATGGCACGCAGGTCCAGCCGGGCGGCCTCCTCGACCAGCTCCTCAGGCGTGCTGGCCCCGTCGAGGAAGCTGTACGCCGAGTGGGCGTGCAGTTCGGCGTACCGCACCGACGAACCGACCCCGGCCGGCCGGTCCGGTGGCTCGTAGCTCCCCCGCTTGCGCGACCAGGCCGGGCTGTCCCCACCGTCGCCGTTCGGCTCGGCCAGCGACGACCCGGCGCGGCGCGGCTTGCCGGTGAGCACCCGCTCCATCTCGGCCCAGCTCGGCGGTCCGTTGTGCCAACTCACCGTCACAGCATATCGAACGTACGTTCGATATGAACTGTCACCGGGCAAAGAAAAAGGAAAGGGGGCCCTCCCTTTCCACCTTCAATTTATAGCTCACCCTGGGGCTTGCGGCAAGCCCCCCTTCGTGCCGCATACTCGCTGACCGAGCCTTCAACCTGCGGAAATGAGAGATGCGAATGCCAGACATCGACACCGACGTGATCATCGTGGGCGGCGCCCCGACGGGCCTGATGCTGGCCCGCGAGCTCCGGCTGGCGGGAGCACGAACGCTGGTGCTGGAGCGGTTGCCCGAGCCCCGAACCATCAAGAAGGCCGGTGGGCTCGGCGGCCGGATGCTGGACATGCTGCGCTACCGAGATCTCTTGGAGCGATTCGAAGCGGCCAGCGGCCAGCCCCGTCCAGCTCCCCGATTTCCCTTCGGCGGGTTGCACGTCGACCTCACGCAACTCGTCGACCCCCCGATGCAGGCGCTGCTTCTGCCCCAACCACGAATGGAGCGACTACTCGAGGAACTCGCCGACGAATTCGGCGCCGACATCCGCCGCGGCCAGGAAGTGGTCGGGCTGAGCCAGGATCACGCAGGGGTGACGGCGGACGTACGCGGGCCCGACGGTCTGTACCGGGTGAGCGGGCGATACCTGGTGGGATGCGACGGCGTGCACAGCCGAGTCCGCGAGATGGCCGGTATCGCCTTCCCCGGCACCACCTATCCGGAGGTCAACCGGCTCGGCTCGTTCACCATGCCCGACTCGCTGAGGCTGCTCGACGACGGCGACTACCAGGTCCCCGGCCTCGGTCGGCTCCGTTCGGGGTACACGCAAACGGCGCGAGGCGTATTCGCGATCAGTTCTTACACGCCAAACGATCTGGGCGTCTATACCAGCGAGGAGGAGGAACGTTCGTACGACGACGACCAGCCGATGACCGTCGTCGAATTCGGGGACAGCATCCGCCGCGTACTCGGGGCGGAGCTCCCCTTGGGCGAGCCAACTCGGTTGACGCGCTTCACCTATGGCGCCCGGCAGGCCGAGCGATACCGTACCGGGCGGATCCTGGTGGCAGGCGATGCGGCCCATCAGTTTCCCTCAGGGGGCGTCGCGGTCAACGCTGCCATGCTCGACGCGGTCAACCTCGCCTGGAAGCTCGCGGCCGAGCTCGATGGCTGGGCGCCGGCCGGTCTTCTCGACACCTATCACGACGAACGCCACCTCGCCGGCGCGCGGACGTTGTTGCACACCAATGCTCAGGTGGCACTGCGGCGCGGACTCGACTCGGCCGCCGACGCGCTCCGGGAGGTCTTCTCCGAACTACTCGCCGACGAACAGCCCCGGCGGCGCATCGGCGCCTTCATCGCCGGATCCGACATCCGCTACCCCATGCCCGGGCCCAACCCGCATGCCTTGGCAGGCACCTTCGCACCCGACCTCACCCTGCACACCGACCAGGGCACGACCAGCGTCGCGGAACTCATGCACACCGCACGACCCGTGCTCCTCGACCTCGCCGACCGCTCAGACCTCCGCGAGACCGCCCGGGGCTGGCAGCATCGCATCGACATCCACACCGCCGAAACCGATCACCGACCAGCCGACGCCATCCTGATCCGCCCGGACGCCCACATCGCCTGGGCCGCAACGGTCGACGAACCCGCCGACACCGCCGCTCCCGGCCTACGAGAAGCGCTCTCCTGTTGGTTCGGGACCCCGATCAATCGTCGACGTGACTGACGATGTTCACGACGTTGCCGTCCGGCGCACGGACGAAGAACCTGCGCACCCCCCAAGGCTCCGTGGTCAGCGGATGAACGATCTCGAAGCCACGTCGCTGCGCCTCCTCATACGCCGCCTCCACCTGATCGCCGACATGAACGGAGATCACCGAGTCGACGGGTGCTGTGGCATCCCGAGTAACCAACTGGACGACCGCGC
>JAVRPF010000665.1:0-5402 GCA_032162385.1 Mycobacterium sp. | reverse complement strand
GTTCCATCGGGCCGTCGTTCTGCACGATGTCGCGCAGCGTCACGCCTTCGACGTACTCCATCACGATGTAGGGCAGCGGCCCGGTCGGGGTATCGGCTTCGCCGGTGTCATACACCGCCACGATCGCGGGGTGGTTCAGTGCTGCGGCGTTCTGGGCTTCCCGGCGGAAACGCAGATAGAAACTCGGGTCGCGGGCCAGGTCCGCGCGCAGCACCTTGACCGCCACGTCGCGGTGCAACCGGACGTCGCGGGCCAGATGGACCTCCGACATGCCGCCGAACCCGAGAATGTCGCCGAGTTCGTAGCGGTCTGACAGGTGCTGGGGGGTGGTCATCGCCAGGTCTGTTCTAGGGCTAACGGTGGTAGGGAGGCCGCACCGTCGTCTCCACCGTTGGCGATGGGCCCGGGATCAATCCACGTGGGACCGGGCATGGCACCCGGCGACGCAGGCGGAGGAGCGGGCACGACGGTGGTATTGGTCACCGTGGGCGGCGGCAATTGCTTGTCCTTGCGGTCCTGGGCGTTGAGCACGATCAGGATCGCGATGACGATGGCCAGCGCGCCGAGGACCCCAGCCGCCCACAACAGGGCTCGCTGACCGGGGGAGAAGGTGCGACGCTGCGGTACCGGCGTGCGGTGGCTGCCCGTCACGGGACGGGGTCGGGCCGCGGTCGGTGGCCTGCTGCCGAAGTCGGCGACGGCGCGGGCCTGGGTAACCGACGGAATCGCCGCCGGAGCGGCGCGGCCGATGGTCGGCGCATGGTTCGGCCGGGGCGGTCGTCGCCCGGCGCGCACCGCGGCAACGGCGTCGGCGAACGGCCCGCCGGAGCGGTAGCGGTGGCCGGGCTCCTTGGCCAGGGTGATTTCGATCAGTTCGCGCACGTTCGGTGGCAGATCGGCTGGCAGCGGCGCGGGCTGCTCCTTGATGTGCTTCATCGCCACGGTCAGCGCGCCGTCGCCGGTGAACGGCCGCCGGCCTGCAAGGGTTTCGTACCCCACGACACCGAGTGAGTAGACGTCGCTGGCCGCGGTGGCGTCCTTGCCGAGCGCCTGTTCCGGCGCGATGTACTGCGCGGTGCCCATGACCATGCCGGTCTGGGTCACGGGGGCGGCGTCCACGGCCTTGGCGATGCCGAAGTCGGTGAGCTTCACCTGCCCGGTAGGCGTTATCAGGATGTTGCCCGGCTTGACGTCGCGGTGCACCAGCCCGGCGGTGTGGGCGACTTGCAGTGCCCGCCCGGTCTGCTCGAGCATGTCGAGCGCGTGCCGCAGCGACAGCCGCCCGGTGCGCTTGATCACGGCGTTGAGCGGCTCACCATTGACCAGTTCCATCACCAGGTAGGCCGTGCGGCCCTCACCGACGTCCAGTTCGGTCTCGCCGTAGTCGTACACGCTCGCGATGCCGGGGTGGTTGAGCATGGCGACAGTGCGGGCTTCAGCGCGGAACCGCTCGACGAACTCGGGGTCGGAGGAGAACTCCGCCTTGAGCACCTTGATGGCGACCTGGCGGCCCAACCGGGTGTCGACGCTCTCCCACACCTGGCCCATGCCTCCGGTGGCGATCAGTCGCTGCAACCGGTAGCGGTCTGACAGCGTCACTCCCACGCGCGCGCTCATGATCCCTCCCGCAGCGCCGCAGCGATGGTGGCCCGGCCGATCGGCGCGGCCAGCGCACCGCCGGTGGCGGACAATCGGTCGCCACCATTCTCCACGAGAACCGCGACGGCGACCTTGGGCGCCTTGGCCGGCGCAAAGGCGATGTACCAGGCATGGGGCGGGGTATTGCGCGGGTCGGTGCCGTGCTCGGCGGTGCCCGTCTTGGAAGCGATCTGCACGCCGGCGATGGCTCCCTTCTGCTGAGTCGCCTGCTCGGCGCCAATCATCAGATCCGTAAGTGTAGTAGCGACCTGTGAGGACACTGCCCGCCGGACTTGCTGAGGAGCGGTGGTGCCGATGTTGGCCAGGTCGGGCCCCTTCAGGTCATCGACCAGATAGGGCGCCATCATGACCCCGTCGTTGGCGATGGTGGCGGCCACGACGGCGTTCTGCAGCGGGGTCACCGCCACGTCCTTCTGCCCGATGCTCGACATGCCGAGGGCGGCGGGGTCGCTGATCGGACCGGCGGTCGATTCGGCCACCTGCAGGGGAATCGGCAGGGGAGTGGAGTCAAGACCGAACGCCCGCGCCGCACTCCGCAGCGCGTCCGCCCCGGTGTTGATGCCGAGCTGGACGAAGGACGTGTTGCACGACTTCGTGAAGGCCTCGCGCAACGACGCCGTCGGACCGCTGCCGCAGCTCGACCCGCCGTAGTTCTCCAGCGTTGCGGTGCTGTCCGGCAATGAAATTCGAGACGCGGCGGTGAGCTGGGTGTCTACGGTCGCGCCCTCCTGCAGTGCGGCGGCGGTGGTGATCACCTTGAACGTCGAGCCCGGGGGATAGGTCTCCGAGATGGCTCTGTTGACCAGCGGAGCGTTCGGGTCGTCGCGCAATTGCTCCCACGCCGTGGACTGCTCGTCGACGTCGTGGGAGGCCAGCAGGTTCGGGTCGTAGGACGGTGCCGACACCATTGCCAGGATCTTGCCCGTCGACGGCTCGAGTGCCACTACGGCTCCCTTGCACGGTCCGTTGCAGCCCTGCTGCATGGCGTCCCACGCGGCCTGTTGCACCTGCGGGTTGAGGGTTGTCCCCACGTTGCCGCCCCGCGGATCGCGACCGGTGAAGAAGTCGGCCAGCCGTCTGCCGAAAAGGCGTTCGTCGGAGCCGTTCAGCACTGCGTCCTCGGCGCGTTCGAGGCCCGCACTGGAGTAGCGAAGCGAGTAGAAGCCGGTCACCGGCGCGTAGGCCAGCGGATTCGGGTACACGCGCAGGAAGCGGAAGCGGCCAGTGGTCGACGTCGAATACGCGAGCAGTTGGCCGCCCGCCGAGATCTGACCGCGCTGCCGGGAGTACTCGTCGAGCAGCACGCGCTGGTTGCGCGGGTCGGAGCGCAAACCGTCAGCAGTGAAGACCTGGGTCAGCGTGGCGTTGGCCAGCAGCAGCACGATCAACGCCATGATCGCGAGCGAGACGCGGCGCAGGGAGGTGTTCATGCCTTCGCGATCACCTCCGTGCCTGCGGTGGCGATCGGCGTGCTGTTGGGCGGCCGCGTGGTGAGCGGGCGACGGGCGGCATCCGAGATGCGGATCAGGATCGCCAGCAGTACGTAGTTCGCAAGCAGCGATGAGCCCCCGTAGGACATCCACGGGGTGGTCAGCCCGGTGAGCGGGATCAGCTTCGTGACGCCGCCCACGACGATGAACAGCTGGATCGCCAGCGTCGAGGCCAGGCCGGCGGCCAACAACTTGCCGAAGCTGTCGCGCACCGCGATCGCGGTACGCAGACCCCGGATGATGACGATCGTGTAGAGCATCAGCACGGCGGCCACACCGACGAGACCGAGCTCTTCGCCGACCGCGGCGATGATGAAGTCGGTGGACGCTGCGGGCACGGCGCCGGGTTGGCCGTTGCCAAGGCCGGTGCCGAAGATGCCTCCGGTGGCGAAGCTGAACAACGACTGCACGATTTGGTAGCCGGCGCCGTCGGGGTCGGCGAACGGGTCCAGCCAGGTCTGCACGCGGGTCTGCACGTGCGCGAAGGCGTAGTACGCCAGGACGCTTCCCGCCGCGAACAGCGTCAAACCCAGCAGGACCCAGCTGAGCCGTTCGGTGGCGATGTACACCAGCACCAGGAACGACGCGTACAGCAGCAGTGAGGTGCCGAGGTCCTTCTCGAACACCATCACACCGACCGAGGCGGTCCATGCCGCCAGCAGCGGCGCCAGGTCGCGGGGCCGGGGCAGGTCCATGCCGAGGAAGTGCTTGCCCGCGCTGGTGAACAGGTCGCGCTTGGCCACCAGGACCGCGGCGAAGAAGATCAGCAGCAGGATCTTGGAGAACTCGGCGGGCTGAATCGAGAAGCCGGGCAGGCGAATCCAGATCTTGGCGCCGTTCTGCTCGGACATCGACCGCGGCAAGAACGCCGGAATCGCCAGCAGGATCAGGCCGGTCAGGCCGCACACGTAGCCGTAGCGGGCCAGGACCCGGTGATCGCGAAGGAAGATCACGACGAGAGAGAAGCCCGCGACGCCGACCAGCGTCCACAGCATCTGCTGGTTGGCACTGGGCCCGCGGGCGGCGCCGGAGACCAGGGGACCCGCCGCGAGGTCGAGGCGGTGAATCATCACTAGCCCCAGCCCGTTCAGGAGCGCGACGACGGGCAGCAGCAGCGGATCGGCATAGGGCGCGAAGCGCCGGATCGCCAGATGCGCGCCTGCGAACAGCGCGACGTAGAAGACCAGGTACTGGACCAGGTCCCAGCGCAGGCCTTGCTCTTGGTTGGCCTCGACGATGAGCAGTGCCACCATCGTGATGAGCGCGGCGAACCCGAGCAGGAACAGTTCGGCGTTGCGCCGGTTGGGCATTGGCGGCACGACGGTGACCGGGGCCTGCGGTTGAGTGGTCATGACGCTGCCCGGCAGGTGGTGCCCGGCTCCTGCGGTGGGGGAGGCAGCGCCGTCACGGTCGGCGACGGCGTGGGCGAGGGGGGTGGTGCGGGCGGCACCGGTGCGGTGACGGTGGTGGGCGTCTCGGGTGACGGCGAAGCGTCCGGTGCCGTCGGCGGCGGTGGCGGTGGCGGAAGCGGAAGCGGCGCGCCCGGCGAGGGGGGAACGGGCGACGGCGGAGGGGTGGTCGTGGTCGTCGTCGTCGGCTTGGGAGGCGCGCAGATCGGCAGCAGCGATGTCTGGCCGAGTTCGTTGAGCTGCCGGATGGCGTCATCGACGCTGCCCGTGGGGAGGCCCGCCGTCACCTGCGCGCGTTCGGACTCCCGTAGATCGCCGACCTTGAGTAGTTGGCAGCCGGACCGGGCGTCGTCGACGCCGATGATCTTCAGGTCGTTGCGGTCGTCGAGACAGGCGATGCGGAACGGCTGTTGCAGCGGCATCCCGAGGAACGAGCCCTGTACGCCGCGCATGATGTAGACCGCGCCGTCGTGCTCGGCGACGTAGTAGTTGCTCCGAAGCATCAAGCGGCCGACGGTGAGCCCGGCGACCACCAGAAGTACCAACAGGATGGCGGCGTAGATCATCCTGCGCCGTGACCGCGGCTTGCGTGGCGGCTGTTCCGGTTCGGTCGAAGGGCGTTTCGTCGGGCCGGCCGCGTTGCGCCGCGGGTTGAATGCCGACGCGCGGCCCGCCGCGGTGTTGGGCGGTGCGGTCTGGTCGTCGTCGCCCGACACGGCGCCGGCCAGGATGGGCTGGGTCTGGCCGTAGCCGTAGTCGACGACGTCAGCGACGACGACGGTGACGTTGTCCGGCCCGCCGCCCCGCAGCGCCAATTCGATGAGCCGGTCGGCACTTTCGGCCA